>CAYXMT010000001.1:0-61892 GCA_964466175.1 uncultured Methanosarcinales archaeon
CTAACGCAGATTTATTTTGAAGTTCTGCAAAATCCCTAATAACTTTAGAAACAATCAAGCGCTGTTCAACATCTAAATAAGCACTAGGTTCATCCAAAAGAAATAATTCAGCATCTTTTCCTAAACAATAAGCAATAGCAACTTTCTGCAGTTCTCCACCGCTAAGTTCATTCAATTTCTTTTCAAACAATATTTTCAAATTCAAGGGATTAATAATCTGGTTAGTATATTTGGAAATAGCATCTTTTAAAACAACCATAACTAATTCATCATTTGATTCCAAATATTGAGGTTTGTAGCTAACCTTAATGTTTTCATTTAATTTCCCTTTATCTTTTTTAATCTCACCAGCAAGAACTCTTACAAAAGTTGTTTTTCCAATTCCGTTTTCACCTAAAACACCAATTACTTCTCCATTATTTATGCTACCAGTATCAGTTTCCAATAAAAACTTTCCAAGTTTCTTACTAAGACCATTCCATGAAACAAGCTCTTCTCCTTTTTTCTTGGAAAAACTCTTACGAGCTTCAAATTTTACTTTCTTGTCTCTAAACCTTATATTCTCTTCCTTAAGATAACCCCCTAGGTAAACATTAATTGAATTCTTTACAGGCTTCAACCCAGAAACAGAACCATAAACATCTTCAGAACCATACATTATGTGCGCCATATCCGACATATAATCAAAAATAATTAAATCGTGTTCAACAACAATAACTGCAGTATGACCATCCAACAAACTCCTGATAAACTTACTGACATTTATCCTCTGCTTAATATCCAAATAACTTGTAGGCTCGTCAAATATATACAAATTAGCGTCTTTCAAAACAGTAGCAGCTATTGCAACTCTTTGCAATTCCCCACCGGAAATTTTCTTAATATCATTATCCAGTATATTAGAAATTTCAAGTTCTTTTGCAACTTCATCTAATTTGCCTTTCTCATCAACCTTTTTCAATAGATCCTTAACCTTTCCTTTCTTTGCTTTTGGTATTAAATCAACATGTTGCGGTTTGTAACTAACCTTAATATCACCTTTTTCAACTTTTTCAAAAAACAATTGTGTCTCAGTGCCTTTAAAGAAATCAATAATTTCCTTATAACTAGTTTTTTTACCAACTTCACCAAAATTTGGTTTCAACAACCCACCTAAAACACTTATTGCAGAACTTTTACCAATACCATTTACTCCTAAAACACCAACAACCTTGTCAAATATCGGTGTAGGCAAATTATACAATGCAAACTTATTCTCACCATACCTATGAATCGGTTTTTTATCCAGAATTTCAGGCAAATTAACAATTTTGATAGCATCGCTAGCTGCTTTAACGCATATCCCACATCCAATACATGTAGCTTCATCTATCCCAAGCACATCCTTTTCCAGAGTAATGCACTCTACCCCACCTCTATTAACAGGGCATAAGCTCTGTATGTGCAACTTTTTCTGCTTGTCCTTTAGCTTCTCATTATCAACAACAGCTATTCGTTTCATACAATATAGATTTATTATAGTATTTATAAATATTAGGGCTGTGCCTAATTAGGGGAGGTGGGTGGGAAGAATAACAAGATGATATTAACCAAAACTGCCCGTGAATTGCATGTGAGCAAAGCGAACATGCGGCTTTCAGGGACTTTTGACTTCAGTTCCGCTCTGGCACAGCCCTTTGAGTTAAATTTAAATAATCAGAACAATAACTATCCTTAATATGAAATGTGAAATCTGCAAGAAAAACATAGAAACAACATTCATGGGAAAGATCTTAGGTACTTATATCAAAGATGATAAAGGCAAAAAGCATACTGTTTGCTTTGAGTGCCAGAAAAACCTCAAAACCAAGGAAAAAATACTAGAAAATATTAAGTAATTCTTTTATATTCATGCCTCGATAGCTCAGGAAACTAAGATAAATTTATAAATAACAAAAACTTACTCATTCCTAGGCCCTCATAGCTCAGTAGCTAGAGCGGTAGATTTACCAAAGCCGAACCTCGTAAGCTATAGGTCAGGAGTGCAAATCTCCTTAACCCTTTGCACACCTTTAATCTTAGAAATATAATTCACAATTTCTTCTGGAACTAATCTTTGCCAGTTTTGATTTTTAATAATCCTGCTTCTTATTGTTGTGCTGCTTACACCTTTAAGCATCTTAACCTTCCTTACCTCGTATTTTCCTTCAAAGCATTTTTCTGTCCATTCATTTCCGGTATAAACAACTTCAAATTTAGGAATCGTAGCCTCAATGTGATTAACCCATTTAATATCATCATTAAAATCAGGTATGGTAAAAACAACATACTTTTTTATATTATTGGCAGCCAGCGCAATATTAATCATCTCAACCCTTTCCCTAACAGTAAAAGGATTTTCTTTAGTATTCTCTTCATTACTGCTGCCTATTCCAATAATAATCTCACCTACCTCTTCCAAAGCATTCTTTATATCCCTTAGATGCCCCGAATGAAACGGCTGAAACCTTCCAATAAACAAACCTCTGTCCATAAGAGAAATAAGTTCATGATGTTTATAAATTTTCTTAATTTTATATGAAGAGAGGGTCAAATTCCTTAACAACTTCATTATCAACCCGTATAATTGTGCTAATATCCGGAGGCAAATTATTTCTTAAAAGCATTTCCAGGGTTTTATCTGTTTTTTCCTGGTCTTCTTCAGGGTCATATCCTCTATCAGCGTGAAACACTCCTTCCTCATCTAATGGGTTAAAGTAAGCGCGAATCAAAATTAATCGTTGATTTCTGAGGTATATCCCTCTGACATACTTATTAAATACCTGATTCCCGAATCTGTCGATTGTTGCAGCATGTTTTTGGTCAAGCCTGCCCATCAAGAATTCCTGAGACTCTGGTTCATATGAAAACCTGCCTACATATGCATAAGGGTCATTAGGCAAAGAGTGTTGTGGACGCATATGCAAAATAAAATCATCAGTTGGAACCCAGCTATGATAACCTTCTCTTTGCTCAGGCACAATATCCACACCTAGCCATTGTCTATCAGTTGCACGAGGAGAATCTCCTGAACTTGCATTAGCAGCTATAGCCCCCAATCTAACTGGAGGCAGAATTGGAAATATATAATCCCAACCATCAAATTCTGATATATAAATTCCATAAGGAGTTTTGCTTCCTGGAACATATTGTTCATTAGGCATTTAGTTATAATCCTCTTTGTATTTTAAATAAATATTTGACAATTTTATTCCAATAAGAATAATCAACTAAGAAATCTTCAATACACTGGGCATATCTCCTTTATGCTTATTCTTTTCAATTAAAGAAAATATTTTCTCAACTTTTTCCTTGGAAATTCCATCTTCAATAATTTTTTGTGCAGAAGATTCAGAAACATAAGCTTTCAAAATCTTATCAATCTCATCATACTTCAAACCTAATTCATCCTCATCAGTCTGTCCGTGATAAAGCTCTGCTGTTGGTGTTTTGTTAATAATTTTCTCAGGCAGTTTAAGGAATTTCGCAACTTCAATCTCTTCTGTCTTGAACAAATCTCCAATAACCTCAATATCTACTGCCCCATCACCATATTTAGTAAAATACCCCAGCATTATCTCAGTCTTATTACTAGTACCAATAACCAAAGCATCATGAGTATTGGCATAATTATAAAGAATTACAGCCCTAATTCTTGAAGCAGTGTTCATCTTAGCAATCTTGTTCTGCTTCCATTCCAATTTCTTAAATTCATCAACAAATTCATTAATAAAAATCAAAGAATAACTTATGCCATTCAATGTGCAGAACTCAACAGCATCTTTTATAGTCTCTTCAGAACTTAAACCCTTAAGAGGCATAAGCAAAGCATGAACATTTTCTTTCCCAATAGCATCTACAACTAATTTAGCAGATAAAGCAGAATCTATTCCGCCGCTTATCCCAATTACAGCCTTGCTAAAATTATTTTTACTAAAATAATCCCTTATTCCTGAAACTAATTTTTCATATATTTGTTTTATTTCTTCATTATCCATTTTTATATGGTCTGGAGAATATAATTTGATTTAAAAACCTTTTTGATTATCAGAACAAATACTCAACACAAGATTTATAAATAGGCCTGATATCTTTTTCCTAAAATGAAAGTAGCAATAATGTATTCAGGAGGCAAAGACAGCACATTTGCAATAGACCATGCTCTGGAAAAAGGCTGGGATATCGAATACTTAATCTCAATAAAACCTACAAGAACTGATTGTTATTTATTCCATTTTGCAACTGTGGAGCATACAAAAGATTTGGCAAAAATACTTCAAATTCCTCATATCCTGGAAAGCTGTTCAGTAGCAGATCCTAAAAAAGAAGCTCAAATAGTAAAAGAAATTGTTGAAAAGCAGCAAAAAACTTCGCCGGTAAATGCAGTTGTTTTAGGCGGTACAGGTTTGCAGGAAACACAGCTAAAAAGCATACAAAATGCCTTAAGGCCATTAGGCATAGAAGTATTTGCATCCCATGCCGGAGAGGAACATGATTTAGTAATTGAACAAATACTTAACAAAGGCTATGAAATAATGATTACACAAGTTGCATCAGACGGCTTAATGCCCTGGTTAGGAAAAACATTAACAAAAGAAAACTTTAAAGAATTAAAAAAAGACTCTGTAAATTACAAATTCCATATTGGTTTTGAAGGAGGCTATGCAGACACATTAATTTTGGACGGCCCAATTTTCAGGAACAAATTAAAGGTTGACAGTTTTGAAAAGGTAGTTGAGGATAAATATTGCGGGCATGTTAAAATAAATAAATTAGAAATTCTTGATAAGGAAGTAAATATTACAAAAGAATAATTATTTCAACTTAGAAGACTTAAAGATATGCTCCTTGAAAGGTTTTGCCCTTACAATTTCTGCGTTTATACCAATTTTTTTAAGCTCGTTTTTTAATGCCTCTTCAGAAATTGTATTTTGATCATACCCTAAACATATAACGCTAGGTTTAAGTTCTTTTATGGGCTTTAATATGTCCTTATTATCCCCTAAAAATGCTTCATCAACAAAATCCAGTTTCTTAACATCCCTTAACCTGCTCTCTTCATCATGTTTCGGTTTGCAACCTTTAAACTTCAAAATATTCTCATCCCTTGCAACTACAACAATCAGGTAATCCCCATAACCCTTAGCTTCCTTAAGATAAACCTCATGCCCTTTATGCAGTATATCAAAAGATCCAAATGTAATTACTTTTTTCATAGTAAAAGCAATTCTAGAGTATTTTAAAAATATTGTGGATTTAATTAAATAACCAAAAGATTTATATACCAGAATATCACTTTCTAGTAGTAAATAGAATAGATGTTTTTAATGACGCAATTACAAGTAGTAAAAATAGGAACAAGCTCTGTATTCCATGACGGCGAAATTGATTATGGAAACATAGCCAGAGTAGGCTATGGCGTAGCAAAATTAATCCATGAACAGGATACGCAGTCAGTTTTAGTTACTTCTGGGTCTATTCCATTAGGTATGGAGAAAAAAGGAATAACAGAAAAACCAACAAACCCTGTAGAATTGCAGAGTTGCGCAAGAATTGGCCAGTCTTTATTAGTAGCTGCCTACAACCAGGGTTTACAATCAGGATACCACCAATACGCAGGGGAAAGAGGAATGGGGGAACTAGAAGTGGTAACTGGACAATGTCTTGTAACTTACCATAATTTAAACAATACTAGTGAAATGCGAAATATTGTAATGGGCATAATATATGATTCTGCTGGCGGAACAATACCCTTAATAAATTATAATGATGGCATTGACCCAACAGAGGCGCACCTCGATAATGATAGATTAGGCGCAAGAATCACAAAAGCGATTATTGCAGACAGGCTGGTAATCTTAACTGATGTTGATGGATTGCTGGATGAAGATGGAGAGTTAGTAGACAGAGTTAGTGAAATAGATGATTCTGTAAGGGAATTATGTGGTGTTGCAAAAGGTACAGGAGGAATGGACACTAAACTGGATGCAGCAGATTTATGCATAAAAAATGATCCTTCAATACCTGTAATTGTGGGAAATGCCCAACATAACTTAGTGGATTTAATTGATGGCACTGTTCCAAGAACATTATTCCAAAATTAATCAAAATCTTTATAAATAAAATATCCATGGTTAATAGTAATGGCCAAAGAAGAGAAGCTGGGAATAAAAGTAAGGAAAGAAGAAGATTTTTCTGAGTGGTATAATGAAGTAGTTATCAAGGCAGAGCTTGCAGAGCATTCCGTAATAAAGGGATTTATGGTTGTAAGACCCAGAGGATATTCAATATGGGAAAAACTACAGCAGAATTTCGATAAAGCAATAAAAAATATAGGTGTTCAAAATGCTTACTTCCCATTATTGATTCCGGAATCTTTTTTTAAAAAAGAGGCTGAACATGCCCAGGGATTTTCTCCGGAGCTGGCATGGATAGAGCAAAAGGAAGATGGTGTAAGGTATGCTATAAGGCCAACATCCGAAACAGTAATGTATGATTCTTACTCAAAATGGATTAGAAGTTGGAGAGACTTGCCTTTAAGGCTTAACCAATGGTGCAATGTCTTAAGATGGGAAGTCAAGCAGACAAAACTTTTCTTAAGGACAAGGGAATTTCTATGGCAGGAAGGCCATTGCGTTTATGAAACAGAAAAAGAATGTGATAAAGAGACATTAGTTTATCTTAAAGAATACAAAAACTTATGTGAGGAACTGCTAGCAATACCTGTTTTAGAAGGAAAAAAAACCGACAAAGAAAAATTTGCAGGCGCTAAAACAACATATGCAGTGGAAGCACTGATGCCTGATGGAAAAGCATTGCAGATGGGAACCTCCCATAATCTTGGACAGAATTTTGCAAAAGCATTTAATATAAAATTCCTGGGCAAAGATGAAAAAGAATATTTGCCATGGCAAAATTCCTGGGGATTTTCCACAAGATTAATAGGAGCTTTAGTCATGTCGCATTCTGATGATAAAGGCTTAATTCTGCCTCCAAAAGTCGCTCCAATACAAATTGTCATAGTCCCGATTTACAAGGTCGATAATAAGGATAAGATAGTAAAGAAAGCCAGCGAAATAAAAAACAAGCTCAATTATAAAACATACTTAGATGATAGAGAAGAGTATACACCCGGATGGAAATTTAACGAATGGGAGCTAAAAGGCGTACCATTAAGAATAGAGATAGGACCAAAAGATATAGAAAAAAACCAGGTAGTTCTAGTTAGACGCGATAATAACAATAAAGAATTTGTAAAACTTTCTCAATTAGACAAAAAAGTTAAAGATACTTTAGAAAGCATACAAAATTCCTTGTTCAATAAAGCAAAGAAATTCTTGAATTCCAACATCACAGAAGCTAAAAACTGGAATGATTTCGTAAAGCAAATAAAAAACAGAAAACTTGTAAAATCCTTTTTCTGTGGCGATATAAAATGTGAAGACATTATCAAGGACGAATCAAAAGGTGCAACTTCCCGCGTCATACCATTCCAGCAGCCAAAGAAATTAGGCAAATGCATTCATTGCAGTAAAGAAGGCAAGTTCTTGGTTATTTTTGGGAAAGCTTACTAATTCAATGCCTCAGCAATCAACTCAGAAACATCTATCTTATCAACTTTATTGGGTATAGTATTCGTAGTAACTACCTTAACATTTGCTTTTCTTAACTTCTCCAAAGCTTTCTCAACAAAAATTCCATGAACAGCAATGCAATTAAATTTCTTTGCACCCATTTTTTTAAAGTTCTTTGCAGCCTCAATTATTGTATTCCCTGTACTGATGATGTCATCAACAAGGATAACATTCTTGTTCCTTAAATCAACCGGTTTATTCAAACTTACTTTAACTTCCCTGCCAGAAATTCTTTTTTTCTCCATTATGACATACTCGCATCCAATCTCATCTGCTACCCTTTTTGCCCATTTGTAGCTTTCCCAGTCAGGACCTACAATTAAAGGATTCCTGAAATTTTTCTTGATATATCTGCCAATATAATGGTTAGATGTCAGCTTATGATGTTTTATATTGAATAAATGAGAAAGGTCCTTTTCCCTGTGCAGATGAGGATCAACAATAATGACTTTATCAAAATACTTGTCAATCAGCCTTGCCATAATCTCAATGCTTATGCATTGTCCTGACTTAAACCTTTTATCCTGCCTGAAATAAGGAAAATACGGCGCAGCAAGAATTATCTTTTTAGCTCCCAGTTCTTGAGCAGTATCAGCAGCAAATAATATTTCCACAATTAAGTCATCAATATTATCGTAAAATGACTGCACAAACACAACAGTTTTTCCACGGACATTGCTCATAAGCCTTATACTAATCTCACCATCAGGAAATTTCTTTACTTTTAGTTCAGAATAAGAAGCTTTCAGCTTTTTAGCTATTTTACTGGCCAAATGCACCCCTTTTGAGCATCCTATCACTAACATGATATAATATGAGAATATGTTGTATTTATATATTGCTATAATCAAGAGGTTGGAGTGAAAGTCGGTGCTTGTGCGTAAATTGCCAAAGAATAAAATTCCGCAGGATTATACTGTACGACCTGAGCGTCGTGAATTGCAAGCGAACAATGTGAGCTTGTCCGCTACTCACGATTGAGAGGAATGCTAAGGCCTCGCACAAGTACAAATTAGATTTTCACACCAACCATCAATACCAGAAGAGTTTAACAGCAATCTTTTTAAAACACAATATTTTTCTTAGAGACAACGGCGGTGTAGTTCAGCCTGGTTCAGAGCGCTAGACTCATATACTTGAGTTATGAAGCATTTATGCTGATGATATACCTCAACCGGGTTATCTAGAAGTCGTGAGTTCAAATCTCGCCACCGCCACTATTTTGTTAATCCTAAAGTAGTTAAAAGAGGAAGATTTACAAAATATAATTAATTTCTGTACTATTAAATATTTTATTGGGGTTGACAAAATGATATTAGATAAGATTGTATTAACAGCAGATAATGGACATGTAAGGGCTTCTGATGATCAACCAGTTCAGATCTTTGGAGGTATAGATTTGTCTATTAATGCGCCTACAGGAAGCATAGATCAAAATCCAGATGAAATAATAGGGAAAGAACTTGCTAGGCTTGGTAAAACAAATGACTGCTGGGATGGATACATTGTTCATTGAGGAAGTTTAACAACTAGAGATGGTAGAACACCCCAGAGTGCACAAAGAACAGCTTACTATATCAGTGTTGTAGACTACGAGGAAGATGCTGTTCCTTCGCCTGAAACAAAATAAAAAATTCTTATTAAACTCTTTATCTCTCTTTTAGAAATACCTTGCCTTTCATAAATGTATTATCTCTCGATTTGTGCATATTTTCTAAGTGATCAAACAGCTTATCATCATATCTTTTAGTAGTCTTAACATGTTTGTAATGGTTATCTCCGGTCCCGTAATGATTGATTCCAACCTTATACATCTTTCCGGTAATTTTTGAGTTGCCATAATGCTTTCTTTCTTTCTCAAAACTATCGATTAAAACTATAGTTGACAATAGAACAAGAGTGATTATAATCAATATTAATACCAATGTATTAAGTCCTGAGTTTTTCATTATAACTAGTAAACTGCTTTAGTATATAAATATTGGCGCCACGGGCAGGACTTTCATCAACCTTTTACATCGTTCCGAGGAATCGAAGATTCCTCATTGCATACTTTTGCTCGAGCTTTTTGTAAAAGATCGTTTTGAACCTACACAGTCTTGCGACCAGGAGGGTTCGAGCCTCCCGCAATGCCAGATTATGCGACCGTGGCACAAGAATAAGTATTATTTACTGTTTTAAAAAGATTATCTATTAGATAGTACATCCGGTAATAGAAGATAGCTTGTCAATAGATTGTGCATTTTCATATTTCTCTCCATTAAAAAACCATGTTGGAGTTATTTTAACTTCCTTATTCTCACTAAAATCCCTATAGTCAATAAACCTTATAGAATTCCCAAACATTGCTTTTTGGCCATGAGTATATTGGCACCATGACGCACCGTACATAACAGCGCCTTTTTCAGTTAAGCATTGCGCAAAACCATCCAAAGGCCCTAGTTTTATTGAATTTACATAGCTGAACCCAATACCTCCAAAAATAAGCAGAAAAACAACTGAAACAATAGAAATAATAAGAATTTTTTTATTGCTCTTTGGCTTTTCTATTGTCTTTTTCTCTATATTGGAATCTTTCTGAGTTTCATGTCTAATGTTCCCAAGCTCTTCCTTGCTTAAAGCCATTTTTAACTAAGCAGCTGAACTTGGTTCAGAAACTTGTGAAGGTGTGTCTCCAACATCAGAAACAGGTGCAACTCCACAACCACCACCTACATAAGCTTGCTGCTGACCTTGCTGGCCATAAGCTGCATATCCTGTTGTATCGTTGCCTCTTGTACAGCCAAAAACCAACAGTGCTACTAAAACTAAAACCACCATCAGT
Source organism: uncultured Methanosarcinales archaeon (assembly GCA_964466175.1). Lineage (GTDB taxonomy): Archaea > Nanobdellota > Nanobdellia > Woesearchaeales > GW2011-AR4 > JACPJP01. The sequence goes on from CAYXMT010000001.1 coordinate 10,477, forward strand.
ACTAAAGTTTTTTTCATTTTAAATTTAGTTTAATGTCCCCATTTAATAATCTTACTGTTAATTAGATAATTCAGATTCGATTACTTGCTTAAAGGCTTCATATGGTTGCGCTCCAACAAGCTTTATCCCGTTGATAAAAAAGGTTGGAGTCCCTGAAACACCTATTTGGCTTCCATAGCTGGCGTCTGCCTGAACTTCTTGTTTCATCTCGCCATTGTCTATGCATTGTGTAAATTTGCCAACATTCAAGCCTAAATCACCGGCAAGTTTTATGTAAAGGTCTCTTCCTAAACTTTGCTGATTATTAAAAATCTCATCATGGTATTTCCAGAACTTGCCCTGCTCATCAGCACATTCAGAAGCTTCTGCTGCTCTGGAGCTTGTGATGGCGCAGCGCCTGCTGGCTGCTGGACTTGCGCTGCTCCTTCTGAACTGCCAAAATAAGGATTAAACCACAAAAAACAACTGCTAAAAGAAGAATCAATGAAATTCCCTGCCATACTCTTACCTTGCTTAGTTCAAATTTATACTTTCCACCTTTTTTTCATGATGATGATGCACTTCATGTTTATGATGTTTTTCTTCTGTCATATTTACCACCTCTTATCTGATTATGTTTTAATTGAATAATTATTGAAGAAGTATATTTAATATAAATAGCTTATCTACGATACTGATTAGAATTATGCTTCTTTTAACGCTATAAACCTTATTTATGTCCATAATCATTCAAAAAGCCATTTTAAGGCTTTTCTCATAAAAATATAGTAAACAGCCATTTCTTTTAATAATGTTTAAAAGCACTAATACAATCCTTTCCCTTATGAAAAAAGTTATTTTGATAGGTGCTGGCATTATTGGCTTGAGCATTTCTTATTATTTAAAAAAAGAAAATTGCGAAGTTGTCATTCTGGAAAAAGGCAAAGCAGGATCAGAAGCATCATACGCATCAGCAGGCATGCTTGCATCACAATCAGAATTTGATTTCTATGAAGATTTTATGGATTTCTGTATTCAAAGCAGAGACATATACAGTGATTATTGCAAAGATATAGAAAATGCTTCTGGAATTAATGTTGAATTTCAAAAATGCGGAATGATAAGGCCTGCCGTAACCGAAGAACAGGAAAAACATCTGAAAGCTAATTACGAATGGCAGAAAAAGAGAAATCTTGAAATAGAATTTCTAGATGGAAATGAATTAAGAAATATAGAGCCAAACTTATCCAAAAACATAATTTCAGGATTATACACTAAAAATGACGGCCAGGTCAACAACAGGAAATTGATGGAAGCCTTAATTATGGCCAATAAAAAAATCAACAACAAAATTATTGAAGATTGCGAAGTTACAGATTATTTGATTGAAAACAATAAAGTAACTGGCGTAAAAACAAACAACGGAATTTTTAATGCAGATATTGTAATAAATACCGCTGGAGCATGGTCATCATTAATCTCCAAAAATATAATCCCAAACTTTGAAGTAAAGCCAATCCATGGCCAGATGGTTTCCCTACAATCTGATAAAAAAATACTCAACAAAGTAATATTCGCATCTATACTAGGAAAGGGGGGCTATATAGTGCCAAGAAAAAACAATGAAATTGTTTTAGGCTCTACAATGGAAGATATTGGTTTTGAAAAAAAGATTGATGAAGAAAGCATAAACTCTATCCTAAAAACTGCTTTTGATATTGTTCCTGAATTTAAGAATCTGAAAATAAAGGAAAAATGGTCTGGTTTTAGGCCATTTACTGAAGATAAGCTGCCAATAATCGGAAAAACAAACATTGAAAACTTAATCCTGGCAACAGCGCATGGAAGAAACGGAATCCTTTTAGCCCCAATAACTGCAAAAGCAATAACAGAACTTGTCATAAACAACAATATCATTCCAGAAATAAAAGATTTCGGTGTTGATAGATTCAATAATTAGAAATTTTTAATTTTTGCTGCTAACTCAGAAGCAGCCTCCTTCACATTCTCTGCACTCACAACCGCACTAATTACAGCAACACTTTTCACACCTTGCTCTAGAACTGAATCAATATTATCCTTATTTATTCCACCAATAGCAATCAATGGTTTTTCTATCTTCCCTAAAACTTCTTTTATCATTCCAGTACCAACAGTATAATCTTTCACTCTTGTTTTGTATACCGGTCCTATTGTAATGTAATCAACATCTTCTTCATTAGCTTTAACAGCCTGCTCTACACTATGGGTTGACAAACCAATAATCAATTTATCTTTACAAATTTTTCTTGCATCTGCTATAGACATATCACTTTGCCCAAGATGAACGCCATCTGCTCCAATTTCCAAAGCAGCGTCAACATAATCATTCAGAATAAAAAGAACATTATTTTCTCTGCAAACCTTCAACAATTTAATCGCTTCCTTTTTAACATAATCTTTACTCCAAGATTTTTCCCTTAATTGAATTATCTCTGCACCGCCAGCAATAGCTTCTTTAACAACTTCTTCATTACTTTTACCATTAGAAATACCGCTTTCAGTTATTACATATAATTTATTTTCAAAGGTTTTCATAATGAAAAGAAATTATTATTTTTTATTTAATAGTCCCATCAACAGGACTGGAAGCACTTGCATACAATTTCTTTGGAATCCTTCCGGATAAATAAGCATCTCTTCCGCTCTCAACAGCTAGTTTCATAGCCTTAGCCATCCTAACAGGATCTTTAGCTAATGCAACACCAGTATTCAATAAAACACCATCTGCACCCAATTCCATAGCAATTGTTGAATCAGAAGCAGTTCCAACACCAGCATCCACAATTATAGGAACTTTAGCTTGCTCCAAAATTATTTTTATATTATTTGGATTCAAAATCCCCTGTCCAGAACCAATTGGAGCTCCAAGAGGCATAACCGCACTAGCTCCGGCATCCTCTAATTTCTTTGCATAAACAACATCATCATTAGTATAAGCTAAAACAGTAAAACCTTCCTTGACCAAAACCCTGGTTGCTTTCAAAGTTTCCTCATTATCCGGCATAAGTGTTTTTTTGTCACCAATCACTTCCAGTTTAACCCAATTAGGCAAACCTGCAGCAACTGCAAGCCTTGCAGTTCTTATAGCTTCTTCTGCAGTAAAGCAAGCAGCAGTATTTGGCAGTATAGTAATTTTATCTGTATCAATATAACTCAACAATGATTTATCGCTTTTATCGTTTAAATCAACTCTTCTTATAGCAACAGTAACAACTTCAGCACCAGAAGCTTCATGAGCTTTCTTCATTATTTCAAAATTCTCATACTTCCCAGTACCTATGAATAATCTTGAATTGAATTCAAATTTTCCAATCTTTAAAGTTTCATTCATTTTACTTGGTTCTTAATCCCTAACTTTAATTGTCGGGGTGGGCTTATATTGTTGTGATGCACTCTTGGGGAGGTCAATAATGCCACGAAGTGGAGTTATCCCCCACCAACAACCTTCACAATTTCTAATTTATCATTATCATTCAATTTAGTATTATCAAAATCCTGCCTATGCACAATTTCTTTATTCAATTCAACAGCAACAGTATCTTTATTCAAATTAAGAGAGTTTAATAAATTAATAATATTCTCGCAATCTAATTCTTTTTCATTGCCATTGATTATTAGTTTCATATTGTATACAGTGAAGCAGAGTTAATTTAAAAACATTTTTATTGAGATTACAAATATTTCTTTTCCATATTGAAAACAATTCAAATGAAATTTGAGTTAAATTTTTAAACACCATCAATAAACAAAAGTCTTCATGACATTAGTCTCATCATTCAACAAAGCATTTCAAACTTATGCTGATAAAGTTGCAATTGAATTTAACGACAATAAAGCAACTTTTGATGAAATAAATAGAAATGCAAACAAAGTAGCTAACGCATTAAATAACATAGGAATCAATAAAGGAGACAGAGTAGCTTTATTTCTTTCCAACAGTTTAGAATTAATCTACTTTTTTACTGGAATTCTTAAAAATGGCTCAATAGTTGTCCCGATGAATGGTTCTTTTAAGGAAAAAGAAGCAGAACACATACTTAATGACTCCGGAGCTAAAGCAGTCCTTACAGATAAAAACTGTTTGCCAATAATAAAAACGATTAAACCGGATTTAAAAGAATTGAAACATATAATTACAGTTGATTCTGATGAGAATACTGGCTTTAACGAATTTATTAAAGATGCATCTGATGAAAATCCAAACACCGAAATAACCGACGAAGACGGCTCTATAATGTTCTATACTTCAGGAACTACCGGAAGATGCAAGGGAGCCTTGTTAAGCCATAAGAACATGGAATCTGACTTAGAAGCCCTAAAACAAACATGGCATCTTACAGATAAAGATAATTTGATTTTAACATTGCCCCTTTACCATATTCATGGATTAGGTGTAGCCTTATGCGGCTCTTTCTATAATGGATATAGTTTTGTTTTGATGAAAAAATTTGATGCAGAAGAGATTTTAAAACTAATAGAAGAAAAAAAAGCTACATTATTCATGGGCGTCCCAACAATGTATGTCAAAATTTTGGAAGTAAAAGACAAAGAAAAATACAATACAAGCAGCATGAGATTATTCATTTCCGGCTCTGCGCCATTATCTGCAGAGACATTTAAGGAATTCAAGGACACTTTCGGACAGGAGATACTTGAAAGAGCAGGAATGTCAGAGACAAACATGAACTTTTCTAACCCCTACAATGGAAAAAGAAAACCAGGAACAGTTGGACCGGTACTTCCTTGTGCAAAAGTAAAAATTACAGACAAAGATTTTAATGAAGTTCCTCAAGGCAAAGAAGGCAGCATTTTAATCAAGGGGAATAATGTATTCAAAGGATACTGGAATGCTCCGGAAAAAACAAAAGAAAGCTTCCATGATGGTTGGTTCATAACCGGAGATTTAGGAAAAATTGATGAAGATAACTATATAACTTTTCTGGGAAGAAGCAAGGATTTAATAATCTCTGGCGGATTAAACATCTACCCTGCAGAAGTTGAAGAACTCATAAACACTCATCCTGCTGTTTCGGAAAGCGCGGTTATAGGTGTCCCGGATAAATGTTTTGGAGAAGCAGTCAAAGCCTTTGTTGTTTTAAAAGACAGCATAACCGGAGAAGAAATAACAGCTTACTGCAAACAAAAACTTTCAAGTTACAAAAAGCCAAAATATGTTGAATTTATTGACGAATTGCCAAGAAACTCAATGGGGAAGGTCCAGAAGAATGTTTTAAGGGAAAAGGAAATCAAGAAAGAATAAGTAAATTCTGATTTATTATGCAAAACAAAAAGAAAATACATTTTGAACGCGCAATCTTTACATCCTGGTACTGCAGTTTAGGCGACTGCACTTATTGCTATATGTCTACGCAAAAAAGCCTTATTTCTGATCCAAAAAAAGCCAAAAGAAGTATGGCATCAATACTTGCAGAAGCATACCTTTGCAAAAAACTTGGCTGGAAAATAGGATTTCTGTCAGCAGGCTACGGCAATTACACTCAAAAAAGCATTTTAGAGCTGTGCAAAAACGTTTATGAAATTTCTAATCAAAAATTATGGCTTAATATCGGAGTTTTAAATGAAAAAACAATTGAGCCATTAGTTCCATACTTAGAAGGAATTTGCGGAGCAGTGGAAACTACAAATGAAAAAGTCCACAAAAAAACAGCCCCAAACAAACCAATAGCACCAATAGAAAACATGTATAAAATATGCGACAAATACAACTTAAAAAAATCAATGACTTTTATTGTAGGTTTAGGAGAAACAATTGATGATTTTGATTCATTTAAAGCATTTTTAATTAAGAATAAAATCAACAAAATAATTTTTTATGCCCTAAACCCGATAAAAGGAACAGTTTTTGAAAAATCAAAAGGCCCGGAAATTAACTATTACCTGCAATGGATTAAAAAAACAAGAAAAACATTTCCAAAATTAAACATTGTAGCAGCACCGTGGGTAAACAGAGTTGATTACATTCATCTGATGCTAAATGCAGGAGCAGATGCAATAACAAAATTCCCTGCAATAAAACTATTCAATACAATCCACGCAAAAAACATTGAAAAAGAGATAAAATCATCCAATTATGAAATGCAGGGTACTTTCACAAAAATTCCTGAAATAAACTCCAACGAAATTAAAAACCTAAGTTTTGATAATGGATTAAAAGAAGATATAATTAAGAAAATTAATGGATATTTGAAAATAATGAAGAGAAACTAATTCTGTTACTCATACCTAAGAGCATCCACAGGCTTTAATTTAGAAGCTGCTCTTGCAGGGAAGAAACCAGATGTAGCGCCTACAATAAAAGAAAACATAAGAGAACCAACTGTAAGCCACCATGGAAAATATGCCTGCAGGAATGAATATCCTGCTACAGCTGCTATGCTGCTTCCGAGTTTTGCAAGCCCGTAACCAACTAAAATTCCAACAGCCCCTCCAATCAATCCCAAAATTCCTGATTCAAGAAAGAACATAAAAAGAATTGTGCTGTTCCTGGCGCCTATAGACTTCATAATCCCTATCTCTTTCGTACGCTCAAGAACAGAAGTGTACATCGTGTTCATTATGTTTACAGCAGCTACAAGTACAGATATGCCTGCTATTATGACAAGAATAGCATTAAGCACAACAATTACAGTTCCAAAAGTCTCAATAAGCTGCTCAAATGTCTGCACATAAAAATCTTCTTCACCTTCTTTCTGGCCTTTTTCCTTCCTTAGCTTTTCCTCAAGCCTCTCTGCAAGCTCGGAAGGATCAGCTCCTCTCTCTGCCCGGATATAAATAAAGTCATACTCCTCTCCAACATCAAAAAGTTCTTTTTCATCATCAAGCGTCATATAGATATTGACATCATCCTGTGCATTACCAATCACTTCATAAAAACCTATAATATCAAATTTTACATCATTGATAAAAATCTTATCCCCTAATTTTAAAGGTTTGGCAAAAATCTTATCCTCCAACTGATAATTATAGCCAACTACAACTTTATTCTTGTCCCCTTTTTTCAGGTTTCTTCCTTTGAAAATGTCAATACCTCCAAAAGCTTCATCAACTACTCTTTGTTCAGAAGGGTCTGTGGGCATGCCCATGACATAAACCCATTTCCCTTTCTTCCTCACATCTTTTTTCACTTCAGCTTGCTTGGTAATCATAGCTGTAGCTTCTGAAACACCTTTTGTCTTTTTTATGAAATCAAAGTCATCCTGGGATAAGAAAGTATTAGTGCTTCCCGGAGGCCCAAAACCTCTTGGCTGCGCAACTAGTTTATCAGCACCCGCTTCCTGGCTTAATTGGTCAACATATTTGCTTAAACCCTGGCCAAAACTGATTAAAGTAAAAATAGCCATTATGCCAATAAGTATGGAAAGAATAGTAAGGAAACTTCTTGTAAATCTATGCCACATATTCTTTGTTATATAGTTGAGTAAGTCTTCTATCATTTTATTTAGTATGGCGCAGTGCGTCCACAGGATGGAGTTTTGAGGCATTTATTGCAGGAATAACTCCAAATATGCTTCCCAGTATAAATGACCCGAATATCGAGCCCAGCACAAGCCAGATGCTTACTTCTGCCATTATTAATTCAGACCCCAGCAACAGCCTTCCAACAAAAGCAAAACTCATAGCTATGATTACTCCAAAAATCGCACCTATGATTCCGCCTACACCCCCTATTAATCCCGACTCAATGAAAAACAATGAAAAAATTGTACTATTTCTTGCACCAATAGACTTCATTATGCCAATCTGTTTTGTACGCTCCAGAACAGAAGTAAACATTGTATTCATTATCCCAATACCTCCGACAATAATGGATATGCTGGCAATAATATAAACAAAAAGCTGGACAGCAAACAATGTAGAATTTACCTGGCCAAGAATAGCTTGAGGTGTTTGTACAGTAAAATCTTCTTCGCCTTTCTTGACATCCCTTTCTTTCCTCATCAACTTTTCAACATTTTCCTGCACTACCTTAATATCAGCATTTTGATTCACCTGCATTACAATAATATCGTAATCCTCGTCATCTATGTCCAGTATTTCTCTTAGATCATCTTCTTCTACAAGCACAAGATTATCTGTAATAAAGCTTCCAACTTTCTTCAGTATGCCCACAACCTGAAATTGCTTTTCCTGGATAAGGACCTTTGAACCGACTATTATCTGTTTTCCAAATCCGGCATTTTCTTCTCCAAAATTATTTCCCAGCAGTACTTTTTTGCTGTCTCCATCCCTTAACAGCCTGCCTTGTTCTGCCTCTAAATTAAGTGCAGATTCTATAAGTTTTCTTCCATCACCCTCACTCATAGTAGCAGCCATGCCAAATCCTACATGGTCATCATGCTCTAATTTGCCATTCCTTAACAGCCTGCCTGCAGCAATCTTAACTCCATTTACTTTTTTGACCTTTTCCAGATGGTCTTTTGTCAAAGGCTTTACAACATCAGTTCCAGGAGGCCCGAAACCACCGGATGCCTGCAAAGCAAGTTTATCAGTTCCAATATCTCCAAACTGCGAGCTTATCACAACCTTTAATCCCTGGCCAAGGCTGATGAGAGAAACAACCGCAATTATTCCTATTATTATACCTATCATAGTCAGCCACGACCTTAGCTTCCTGTTTCTAAGGTTCTTAATAGAAATAATAAAATAGTCCTTAAGCATTTTAAAATTGGGAAATTATACTTTTTTCTTCCTGCCTTTCATCTTTTTTCTATAGATGAACAGCCCCACAATAACTATTGCAGCTACAATAAATAATCCTGCCTTATTACTGCCCTTAATCAATCCGAATTTTTTTGCATCAGCAGCTGAGTAAAGATCAAGCTTCAATTCCACTGTTTCCTTGAAATCATTGTTATTTGCATCCTTATACTCAACCACCACTGGAATAATTATCTCCTTTTCCTTGTTCTTTTCAATAAACAGATTAAAATCCGCAGTCTCATAGTCATCCGAGTCAATATTGCCGATATATACCTCACTATTGGACAGAATCCTGTAGTTATCGCTGGCTATTAATCTCATATTCATCAGCTTAATGCCAGTTACACCCTTGTTCACAATCTTGACAACTACCTCTCCAGACTTGCCTGACTCATAAATTTCAGAGTCATCTAAGGTAATGCTTAAATCAGGTTTTGCACCTATTACAATCCCTATAGTGCCATTATTAAAATAACTATTTCCCAGCTCGTCAGAGTAAGCAACTTTTAACGATACAGGATACACACCGCTTTCTGCATCCGGATTTGCCAGAATATTAAATCCAATTTCATAGTCCTGTTTTGCATCAATTTGGTAAATGCTTTTTTCATTTGTGGAATCTACAGGTAATAATGGAAGACCTCCTAAACCAAGCGTCACTTTTATATCTTTCAAAACCGAATCTGCTTTGTTTGAGAGTTTTATTTTGATAATGCTTGTTGACCCGGGTTCCAGGGATTTTCTGCCTGTAGATACAGAATCAACTGCAAGTATTGCATCATTAGTTCTCACATCCACCATAAACTCTTCTGGTGTAACCCAAACACCCCCATCAATCCTATACCTGATTTTTAGCTCATTCTCGCCTTCAACAGCATTTTCCGCAACCCTTAATCTATATTTTACTATAGCACCAACATCTCCTTCCTGCCTGCTTTGCAGTGTCCCTATATTTTGTATAGCATCCCTTCCAGGATCTAATGAAAACGGATACTCCTGAAGCACTTCCACTTCAATAGCCCTTGCTTCCTCATCACCTTCATTATCAAATTTGAATCTTACATCCACATAGCCTCCCGGCTCTGCAGGATCAGGTTCCTGGTTGACCATCGTCACAATAATGTTGTATGAGCTCGATGGGTTTTGAGCATTCACTGCAGCAGCAGCATTCATAGCAAGCAAAATAAGCATGCAAAAACTAATACCCATAAGAATATTCAATTTAATTTTATTTATTTTCTTCATTGTTAACCACCTTTCCTTATTTTTGATTGTTTTACAATTGCGCCATCACTCAGGAACTCAATCCTGTCAGCATTGTGCGCTACATTTACGTCATGAGTGACCATGATGATTGTTTTTCCTTCTTTCCTGTTTAAGTCCTCTAAAAAATTAATAACTGTTTTACCTGTAGTAGAATCAAGGTTTCCTGTAGGCTCATCCGCTAAAACAACTTCCGGTTCATTTGCCAAAGCCCTTGCAATTGCAACACGCTGCTGCTGGCCGCCTGAAAGTTCAGTAGGCCTGTGATCCATCCTGTCTCCTAAATCAACCATCTCCAGTATGTGTTTTGCCTTCTCAACCCTTTCTTCCCTGCCAATACCCTGGAACACCATGGGCAAAGTAACATTTTCCAATGCACTTAGCGTATTTATCAGATTAAACTGCTGGAATATAAAACCAATTTTCTTGCCTCTTATCTGGGCCAAATCAGACTCAGACAGCTTTGAAATATCCTTCCTTTCAAGATAAATCTTGCCTTTGCTTGGGATATCCAATGCGCCAACCATGTTTACAGCAGTTGATTTGCCGGAACCTGATGGACCCATTATTGCAACAAACTCCCCGCGTTTAATTTTTAAATTCAGCCCCCTGAGTGCATTGACCTTAACTTCCCCCATCTGGTATGTTTTCCATACATTATCCAATTCGATTATTATATTATTTTTTCCCATTTTTATTATTCTTTAATCATTGAATTTTGTTCATTGAATTTTTTATTATTGTACTTTTCATTTCAAAACCCACAAATTAACACCATCTTTTTTCAGCCTTCTGAATTTATCATCCAGAGTCAGCTCTAAAAGATATTTTTCTGCTGTATTCCAGGAGACTTCAAACTTCTTAGCAATTTCCGCAGTAGTTATAACTCTGTCTTTCCTCGAAAAATCCAGAATTTTATTTTTTAAATTATGTAATTTCATAAGTAAATACCTATCTTTATCCCTATCTTTATCCCTATCTTTATCCCTATCTTTATCCCTATCTTTATCCCTATTATATTACATATATTTAAACTTTACGCTTAGTTTTTAGAATTCCAGAGATTTTTATTTCTCAACAAGCACAGCCCTTATTGGACTTCCATCCCCGCCTTTAATCTTTAATGGCAGCCCAACAAAGAAATATCTTCCGGCCTTTACATTGCATACTTCAAGCCCCTCAATAATAGGAATATCCTTATTAAACAATATTTTATGTGTGTCATGATTTGGAGAGTTTCTCTCAATACTTAAATTTTCTACTCCAACACATTTAACCTTTTTCCCTGCGAGATACTTTGCCCCGGTTTTATCCAGGTAAGTGTAGTTTCCATCCCATTTTTTTAAGGGTTTCTTCATGGTTTTTAATATCACTATGTCATTTTTTTTAATTGATGAACTTATTTTTTTAGTGCTTAAATCCTCCACAGTAATCTTGTCTTTCTTATTCGAAAAATCCAGCACAACACAATCGCCAATAAACTTGCCAACATCCATCTTTTCCATGGTCTTCCCCTTGGCAAGCATATGGAAATAAGCATCTGCATGAGTCCCTGTATGGCTCTCAATATAAAGCTTTGATTCATTAGCTCCGTTTTCTAAAGACCCTGTTGCAACAAATTTGAATTTTTTCCCTTCCTTGTTCTTGTAAACAGTCATCCCTTCTCTGATTTCCATCGATATGTCGTAGACTTTCATTTTGAACACACCTCTGTTTTATGGACTTTCAAAATGGAAGCTACGAACGATAGTGAGTTTGTTTTCATTTTTTGTTCAAAAATTCTGCATAATATGGTTTTGTTGGTACTACCCATTTACGCTTGTCTTTCTCAAGCAATTTATCTGCTTTTTTAGGGCCCCATGTTCCGGGTTTGTAAAAAGTTGGCTCTACATTATGCCATGCATCTCTTATAAAGTCAATGATCTTCCATGCATTTTCAACCTCATCCCATCTTGCGAATAAGGTTTGATCACCTTGCATAACATCGTGCAGCAATCTTTCATATGCTTCTGCTGACTCTGGTCCAAACTTGCATTCGTGGCAATAACTCATATCAACCGAATCAATAAGGATTTTATTTCCGGGAATTTTGGAATTAAACTTAAATGATATGCCTTCATCTGGCTGCACCCTTACTGTAAGAATGTTATTTTCTATTTTATGGTCTTTGTTGAACAATCTGTCTGATGATTTTTTGTATATGATATTTATTTCTGTTGCTCGTTCCTTTAACCTCTTTCCGGTTCTTATATAAAATGGAACATTCTTCCAGGTTTTATTATCAATCAAAAATTTTATGGCAAAGTAAGAACTGGTAGGAGAATTAGGTCTCATACCTTCTTCCTGCCTGAATGAAATTATTTTCTTTCCATTTACAGTTCCGGAAGTATATTGCCCTTTAACAGTGTCTCTCTTTATATTTTTGATCTTTGCTATTGATTTTAAAATCTTCACTTTCTGGTCTCTTATATCATCTGCATCCAGGCTTTTTGGTGCTTCCATGGCTGTAAGACAAAGTAGCTGGATAATATGATTTTGGACAATATCTCTTAATGAGCCGTTTTTATCATAAAATGGCCCTCTATTTTCTACACCCAACGTTTCCGCAACCGTGATTTGGACGTGGTCTATATATTTTGTATTCCACAACGGTTCAAATATTAGGTTTCCAAACCTCATTACAATTAAATTTTGCACAAGTTCCTTGGCTAAATAATGGTCAATCCTGTAAATCTGGTTCTCATTGAAAACTTTCCTTATTTCTTTATTTAGATTATTTGCAGTCTTAAGATTTTTTCCAAATGGTTTCTCAAATACAACCCTGCTGTAGCGTCCTTTTAAGTTTTTGCTTACCAAACCTACTTGATTCAGGTTTTTTACAATGCCATTAAAAAAATCAGGCAGGGTAGCAAGATAGAAAACCCTATTGCAGGCAGTTGTGTGTTGTTTTGATAATTTTTCTATATATTTCCTAAGGCCAATATACTTTTTTTTTTGATAAAATTCCAGCCGATAGTAGTGTATACGGTTCAAAATTCTATTTAGGATTTTTTCCTCTACTTTCCTCTTGGAAAACTTGCTTATTGAGGCTTTGGCATCTTCTCTGTACTGTTCAGTTGTCTTTTCCCGCCTTCCAACGCATACAATGGAAAAATTATCTCCTAAGTATTGTTCACTGTCTAAAAAATATAATGCCGGCAGCAACTTTCTATGGGTTAAATCTCCAGTTGCTCCGAATATGGTAAATATGCATGAATCTTTTTCATCCATTTTTTTTCACGGCATGTCCCCCAAACTCTCTCCTAATGGCAGCTATTGTCCTTTTTCCCAGAATAAATTTCTTGCTCTTATCCTCCCTTATTTTTACAGCAGTTTCAAAAGCAGGTACATAACCCTTTACAGCTTTAGCTGTTTTCTTAAGCTCTTCTATTGTAACGCTTCCGATTTTTGGGCTTATTTTCTTAAAATCAGGCCTTTTAAGGGCAGTATTCTCCAAATCCAATAGCCAGCTGTTTATCACGCTTGCAGGCCTCCATACAGAAGTTGCTTTAACCATGTCAATAGGCTGCTTAAAATTATTCAGTAATTCAGTACCTTCAGCCAGGCCCTGCAGATATACATATTCAATAATATTGTGCACACTTTTTACAAAATGCCCTGCACCAACATCCCCAAAATGGCCGTAACCTCCTTTTGCAGATAAAGCTTTAACAAAAGGCTCAATATGCTTGAACTGGTTTTTTGGCCCGCCAACCATTAAGGTATAACCATTCTTCAGCCCCCACACTCCGCCGGAAACACCGCAATCAAAAAAATGAACACCATAGCGCTTGCACCATTTATTGTGCTTCTCTGCATTCTCATAGAAATCATTAGCACCATCAACAAGAATATCTCCTTTATTCAGCAATGGAAGAACTTTTTTAATCATGGCATCTGTAACTTTTCCGGCAGGCAGCATAACCCAGACAATTTTCCTTCCAGAAAGCTTACTCACTAGTTCCTCAACGCTAGAAGCAGGAATAGCACCTTTCTTGGAAATTTGCCTTGTTTTTTCCGGACTCCGATTGTATGCAACAACTTTAAGATTATGCTTAAGAAGTCTCTCAACCATATGAAAGCCCATTCTGCCCAATCCAATAAAGCCAAGTTTCATTCATGCACCCCGTTTTAATTTAATTATAGAAAATTAAGTAGTATTTAAATAATATGCCTTTAACTTATAAAATATAATGAAATCTGCAAAAATTGCATCATTTTGTATTGTTTTGTTACTTTTAGTTTCAGCATGCAAAACAATGGGAGAAGGACCAAAGGAAAAAGTTGTAGAGCTAGGAAAAATCATTACATTTGATTATGTAGCAGGACTTGACAATGGAACTTTATTTGATACTTCTTTTGAAGCAGCTGCAAGAGAAGCAGGAATTTACGATGCTGACAGAATTTACCAGCCAATTACTGTTGAGTATGGTAAAGGGGCATTATTTCCTGGATTGGAGGAATCCTTGCTTGGAATGAAAGAAGAAGAAATAAAAAATGTCAGAATCCCCCCGCAAAAAGCTTATGGTTTATTTGTAGAAAACTCATCAAGAACCTTGCCTAAAACTGAAATTGATAATTATGAAACTTTAAAGATTAATGACATAATAACGATAGTTGCCTCAGATGGCAGCATGGTAAATACTTATGTAAAAGGAATCGGAGAAGAAAACATTACTGTTGGCCTGATAAACCACCCTCTGGCAGGAGAATATATCCAGTTTTCAATAATATTGATAAGCATTGAATAAATTTTCTATCTCTTTGGTTGTGCAATTACTTAATTATGTGTTGGGGCAGGCTTAAAGTGTTGCGTAGCAGCAACCTTCCCACTCAAACTCCTTAACATATGCTTTGTTATTTCCAAATTAAAGAATTTCTTCAATTCCAGCCTGCCCTTTACCCCGACAATCAACGGATAGGTTCCAAACTGCCTGCAAAATGTAGTATTGCCGTCATAAATCTCAGCATAGCAATCTTTAAGCACAGTACCTTTTGGAGCAATACGCTGCAGCATTACCCAATCAATATTCTGCCTTATATCATTTCTCCATTTCCAGTAATATTTTTTATTTTTCCTCAAAAATTTATCCCCTGCTTGTTCATAGAGCGGAGTTCCCTCAAATATAGCAGCCTGCCTTATGTTAATCCTCCTAAGCATTAAACCATTATCATAAACTTTCTTCAGCCAAAAAATATTCTCCTCATGAGTTTTCTTGCTCTCCCCTTTTAATCCAAAAATTATGTTTATGCCCGGCAAAAACCTCGGCATTCCATTTTCTCCCTTTTCCGCACCATATTTATTAAGAATTTTTATTGCATCATAGGCAATCTCCGGGCTTGAATTTAGCATATTTTCCTTGATAACCTCTTTGTCAAAACTTTCCACGCCAAAGGCAGCCACATTCCCTGCTGTACAATACTTAACAATGGCCTTTGTTATCTCATTATTTTTATCTGCAACAACCTTTACAGGATTTACATTATCTATATGCAGAACTCTAATGTCAGGGCAATTCTTCCTTATGCCTTTCAATAAATCAATTGCATCAGGAAATGTATAGAAGCAATTTTGCTTCCCCAGCCTGAAAAACCTGCACCCTAGTTTATAGAATTCAATTATCTCTTTCAGAATATCATCTTTATCACGAAATTCAACCCTATTCTTCAGAGGTTCTGTACAGAAGCTGCATTTTCCAATATCGCAGCCATGCCCTGTTTCTATCTCTATCATCCTGTAATCAGGAACCTGCTTAACAATTTTTGCACCACCAATTGCATAATCTTTAATATCCTTATAAGGAAAATTAAACATAGAATAATCAATCTTGTCAAAAACTGTTTTGTCGTATTTCTCAAAGAATTTCCCTCCCTGAAGCTGGCTTCCAAAAACAGCAGGACCAGTAAGAATCTTCTTGCAGTTAACCTCGGAAATTAACGGAATAATCTCCTTTAAAGTCCCGGGCATTGCAGAAAGATACTTTCCGGGAACATGGACACCAAGAACTACAATTAGGGTACCAGTCTCATTTAAAATTTTATTAACATTTTTATAATTGATTGTTAAATTGTAAGTTGTAATGTCAGTTTTCTGTGACAACTTTGTTTCTTTTATTGTTGAACCATGTTTTTTCCATAACCTTAAATCATCAATAGTCAAATAATTGACATCTTCATTCAGATAGCCTGCTATATACCTTGGATACACTCCCAGATAAGGCGGAACTCCAAGCCCTGCAGCCTCGTCTGTATAGCAGTCTAAAATTGTATATGTCATAGAACTTAAGCAACATTCATGCTATTAAAAAACTTTTTATTCAGGGCAGTATGCAAGTTAAATCAGCGAATAACTAAGAACTGCGGCAATTAAACCTATAAGCAGGCCAACAAGCACTTCCTTAGGATTGTGGCCCAAAGAGTAATTAAATTTATCTACTTTTATATTCTCATATTTGATGATGTTTTCAATCATTTTCCCTTCTTCCCCTACACTTCTTCTAACTCCAATAGCATCTCTCAAAACAATCAGGGAAAAGGTGATAACTACAAAAAATAATGAGCTGAATCCCTCATTTAGCCAGATTATTGTTGCAAGTGAACCAACCAAAGCAGAATGTGCACTGGGCATCCCCCCGGTTACAATCCAGTCATTAAAATCAAATTCAAGTGGATTATTGTTCTTAGATTTTTTTTTATTTCTATGATATTTGAATTTAAAGATAAAAATTTTTACTAATTGTGAAACACTGCCAGCCAATAAGACTGATACAAAGACATTATTTGTGAATAAAGCAGTTATTACGCTGACCATATTAAAAAAACTTAAATAATAGTTTATAAATATTTCTAATTATCCATAATGAAACAAAAACATCGTCATATCCTTTATATACTGGTTTTATTACTTTTTATTCTTGTTTTTCCCTTAATGCTTAAATTTGGATATTTAGACAAGCTGGACCTGAACCCGCATCAAATCAAGGAAAGGCTTTTAGAATTCGGGCCATATTCTCCGATTGTACTCATAACTATTCAGTTTGTCTTGGCAATAATATCTGTCCTCCCAAGTGTTTTATTCAGTGTTGCCGGGGGCTATCTGTTTGGGCCGTTCTACGGTACCCTATACAGCCTTATAGGCATGACGCTTGGTTCTTTAGTGGTATTCCTGATCGCAAAGAAATTCGGCAGGCCATTTGCTGAAAGAGTAGTGGACAAAAAGGAATTGCAGCATTTTGATATGTTTTTTAAAAAGAAAGGACTGTTGGTTTTTATCTTTACAGATTACATGTCAATATTTCCCAGGGATACTGTAAGCTTGTGTGCAGGGCTGACAAAAATTAAAAAATTAGAGTTTATTATAATATCTTTAATCGGATTTATACCTCCATTAATACTACTTAATTATTTTGGATCGCAGTTATCCAGAAACATTCTTGACTATAAAATCATTGTACTTGGAGCAATTATAGTTGCTTCGCTTGTTTTATATACTTTTAGGCATAAAATTAAAGGGCTGATAATAAAGGAAATAAAGATATTTGAAGACAAATATGGGAAGAAAAGATAGGACAAGGGATTTTTAGCATGGTAAGACTGATTGTTTATAATATAGAATATTGTGAGGGTATGACTGGTTTGTGGTGGGAATATCTGGAATTCTGGAAAATTTTTTCCCCTCCAAAAGGATTAGATCAAAAAATAGTGGACCATATTAAAAAATTAAGACCGGATATTCTTGCACTAGTTGAGGTAGATACTGGTTCATTTCGGGCAAAAAAGGATGAAGTGGTATTTTTTGAAAAACAACTGGGGATGACAAGTTTTGTGGAAAAAGTTAAATACCCTTTCCAGGGATGGTTAAAATTATTTCGTTATGTTCCAATACTGAACAAACAGGCAATGTTCCCAAAAAAGTTACTCTCTTGTTAGCTCATCTCGCCCTATTTCAGCAAGATTTCCGAATATAAATCATGGGAATTCATTGGTCCAAGTTACAGCAGAAACTGCAATAAAATTAATAGAAAAAGGTAATTGTAAGTTAAATAATAAATTTAAGTTCATATCTGAAACTTTGGGCGGTGGTTCTGATTTTGTCAGAACAATCAATAACTATAAAAAATTATTGGGATTAAATAACAATCATGATTTCAATACTGCAGATTGCGAGTTAATATGCAGGGATACTGGGGGTTACAGACAGAGTAGTATTGATAGGAGTCCTGTAGGATTATCAGAAAAGGACGTAAGAGATATCATTTTTAATTCTTTGATGAACAATAAATAATAACTTAGTAAAAATTGGCAAGATACTTAATTTTGCAAATACTATAACTCTATTTAGGATATTTATCCTTGCATTCCGAATTAATCCCTACAATTTTCAGATTTTAACAATTTGATTGATATATATATATCTGAACATTGATAAATATATGAAGATAAATGCAATTGTCAAAACTTGCTCTTTATAGATAAAATCTATTAAGATAGATAGGATTGCAACATATGTCATACCTACAGATATTTTTGCAATAGGTGTGACAGGAATTCTTTGATGTTTCTTCAGAAAAGTAACTTTTGATATGGACATTATAGCAACTGGAAAAATTAATAATATTATCCAGATAAAATGTATGTAACCCAAAATAACAAACAGAAAGAAGCTTACCAAAAATACAGACCAGTCAGTAAAAGAGTCAAATGCTTTACCGAATTCTGTAACTTGTTTAGTCATTCTGGCTGAGATACCATCAAATCTGTCACTTAATACTATAATTCCGAAGATGATTAATGAGTAATTTAATTCCGATTTGAGCATCGTAAACACAAACAATGGCAATAGTGCAAAACGCATGAAAGTGATAATATTTGGAATATTTAGAATTCTCTCATCTAATGTGTCTTTTATTTTGATTATTTGATCCATACCGGAAATTACCGTGAGTGCAACTGCTATCAGCATAAGATGCCAGCTGAACGGTAAATTTATTATGACTGCTAATATTGCAACTATTTGCGTAACTGTCTTTATTTTTCCTAGTTTGCTGGCCGGAATAACATGTTTGGGTATTACCGCAAATCTCAGTATTGTAATAAACCATTCCCGGGCTATTATTATAATTGCCATCCATGCAGGTACGCCCCTCCCAACTAAAAAAATCAGAGCTGCAGAAATAAGAAGTTTGTCTGCAATAGGATCCAGCACTTCTCCAATACTAGTTACTTGATGTGTTTTCCTCGCGATATAGCCATCAAGGGCATCAGATAATGACAATGCTATGAAAATAAAAGCTGCAATATAATCCCTATAAGGCATTTCCACCAAAAGGAAGAAGACAAATACCGGGATGAGAATAATTCTCATATAAGTTATCTGATTTGGTTTTGAAAAGATGTTTTTCATGTTATATTTTGGTTTTTATGCTTTTTTGCTTTGCCTTTTGCGATGGTAAGGGAATATAAAAAAAACAGCAATTATCGAACCAAGCAGATTAAAAACCAAATCCAGGGCATTGTTAAGATAATTCCCAACTGATTCTTGAGCTCCAAGGAAAACTACTGCCGTAAATTCCAATATCTCATTTACTGCTCCAATGCAATCAAAATCAGCAATAATGAAAATAATATGGGGTGCTGTTTTGTTTTTAAATCCAAATGCGGACTGACAATACTATATGCAACAAATGTAGTAATAAATATGCTTAGAATATGTATGACATTATCATATTTTAATATGCCCTGAATAATCCAAAAATCATAAAGTCTAATTCCTGCAATATTTACGGTTCCACCTACAAGATGCATAAAACCTAAAATAGAAAGACTCCATAAAATAACGGATGATAAGTGCAGTTTTTTATAATATAAGACAATTAATATTATTAATGAGGATAAAATTATAGTATAAAATAAAAACTCATAGTTCTTTCTAATAACTGCCACTAACGTAAAGAAAATTAAATAAACCATTGTGAAAGTTAATATTAGTCTTGATTCTTTTTTCTTATCCATATTGATGCTACAGTGTATGCTTATTTATTAATTTAACTTATTTTATTTAATCAATTAAAGATAACATAAAGAAATGAAAGTATCACACAGACTTATCAATAATTTTCTTAGCATAAATTATTCTCTGTATGCTCCCAATATAGACAACAATGGCTATTAGATACAGGAAAATGGATATTGACGGAATTGTCAAGTCCAGGATAGTTATATTGGGTACAAATATACTAATAACAATTGCAATAATTAAAAGCATTAATCTATCCAGCCTTTCCCCTATTGCTGGCCAGTCATGATTGTCTATGGGCACAACAATAGCCGTTCTTGCCTTAGCATAGCTAATAAGAAGGCTACCGCTCATAACAAGAAACGTCTCGATAAAAAAACCTGAAAGAGCAAAACCAAAATATATTATTACTTCAACATACTTGTCAATTATTGCATCTAAATAATTGCCAAACTTGGTTTCTTTTCCCATGGCTCTTGCGACACTACCATCTAAAGAATCCCAGACTGCTGCAAGTAGTATAAAAATAAGGGCTGCAATAACATTTCCTATGGCCAAAAAATAAGCTGCAACAAATGCCCACAAAATAGCGATCAAAGAAAAAACATTTGGATCAATTCCTGTTTTTGCTATTAATGAGCCTATTTTGTAAAGAGGCTTCTTAAGGTTCATTCTAAATTTTTTGCCAAACATCTTTTTATACAAATAATCTCAAAAACCTTTAAATACTTTATCATTAATTCGGGAAAAATGAAATATGACTTGCATACCCATACTTACCATTCTCCTTGCAGTAACCTTAAGCCGGAGTTGCTTCTTAAATTAGCGAAAAAAAGAGGAATGAATGGCATCGCAGTTACTGACCACGATATGATAGAAGGCGCCATTAAGGTGAAAAAGCTCAATAAGGACAAAGATTTTGAAGTTATTATGGGGGATGAGGTAAAGACAAATTACGGTGATGTCCTTGCATATTATCTGCAGGAAAAAATAAAAAGCAGGGAATTTTTCTCAGTAGTTGATGAAGTTAGGAAACAAGGCGGCTTAATTGCCATTCCGCATCCATTTAGGACATCAATAAATCCGACACTTCAGTTTAGGTATCCTTTGGAAAAGGTCAGGGACAAGATCGATGCCATAGAATGTTTTAACTCAAGGATGATTCCGGGCAATAATGAAATGGCGCAAAAGCTTGCAAAAAAGCTTAAAGTCCCGGGTATAGGAGGTTCAGATGCGCATTTTACATTTGATGTGGGCAGAGCTTACACTACTTTTGAAGGGGATTTAAGAACAGCATTAAAAAATAACAAGACAGGCTACAGTGGAACAATATTATATGGGGCACTTAGCGGAACATTTAGCTGTTTAAGAACCAGAATCCTTAATAAGTTAAGATCATGGTGAAAATCTCATCTTTTTGAATTATTCTTACTGAAAGAAACCATGGATAATGGATTTTCCGACATTTTTACCGTAACTTTCTGTCCTGCCATGAATTTATGCTCTCTGCTTAAAGAATCTGCAATCAGAACTCCTTTGATGGATTCAAATACAATCTCTACTTTCTCATTTTTGTTTAAAATGCCGTTAACCAGCTCGCATTTTGCTGAAACTTTGCCGGAATATGACTCCCTGACAAGATATTCAAATTTATTCGATTGCTCGGGCAAAATCTTTCCTCCTGCACTTTTTATCCACGCATTGCTGCCTGCCGGAGTTGAAATCAGCACGCCACTGCTCTTTTGCCTTTCCTTTTTCCCTCTTATATTAAGAAAATATCTTGCCGTATGGTGTTGTTTTTCTGAAGCTATATAGAATTCATTCAGTGCAAACTCAGAAACTTGTTTATTGCCTATGCGCGCTTCAAGTCTGCGAAATTTTTTTATATTATAATCCCCCTTCAATACTTTCTTAAACTTTTTCTCAAAATCCTTCTTTGTAGTCACCATAAAAAAACCTTCTTTGTATCTTGGATTGGAATTTACTCCAAGTGCAAGGGTTTTGTCGAAAATAAAGTGGGCAGTCCTTAAGAATGTCCCGTCGCCGCCAACAGCTATTACCAGGTCTTTGTTTTGAAATAATCTTTTATTTAGCTCCTCTCTTTTAGAAATTATATAGTTGATTTTATGTTTCTTTAACACTCTTTTGACTAGGTCTAATGCAGATTTCTCTTCCCCATCCGTTGGTTGGGCATAGACTACAGCTATATTCTTGATTTTCATTCTATAATCATTGCAACTTTCCCAGGCATTGCCTGTTTTGCTTTCGGTTCATCGCTTTCCTCTGCCTTTATTATCTCAACATCACAATTGAATTCCTTTTTAATAGATTCTATATTATCCTTCAAAATTTCAAATTCATTTTCAATAACAACTTCCGGAATCTTTGTAGGATCCTTTGCAAGTTTTGGAACCAGGGCAGAAATTTCCCTGCCGTGCTCTTTAATCATAACAGCTCTAATCAATTCTCCAATATTTCTTGTTTTATCCATCTCTTTTTTCAGCTTCTTTAAAAAATTATATTTCCATTTCTCTGCTGTAAACAATTTTATTCTTTTCGGTTCTTGGATATTTACCAGCTCTAAAACTGCCCTTGTATCAGAAATTGTATTTTCTATCAGCTCATCTTCTGCATCAACTTTCTTGTCAATCTTCTTTTCAGCATATTCCGGCCATTTTTGCAGGCTTGAAAATGGCTTATTTCCAATCTTCTCCCACAATTCTTCGCTCAGGTGCGGTGTAAATGGATTTAGCAGAAGTGCAACTGCCTCTAAGTTCTTTTTTGTCACCTCATCTTTTGAGCTCAAATAGTTAACAAATTCCATTAAATGGACCAAAGCAATGTTAAATTTGAAATTTTCAATGTTTTCTGTAACAAGCTTTGTTGTTTCATGCATCTTGCTTTCTGATTTCACATCTTTCCCGTTTGCAATTTTTTTCTCAGTCAGGCTCATAACCTTGTTCAAAAACCTATGGCTTCCCATTATAGCCTTGTCATCCCATTCCATGTCCTTGTCTGGTCCCGCTACAAACAGCAAAAAGAACCTTGCAGTATCTATCCCAAGCTTCCCGGCAATATCCTCCTGCGTAACAACATTTCCTTTGCTCTTGCTCATTACAACATTATTTTTATGCAGCATTCCCTGATTGAAAAGGTTTAAGGTTGGCTCATCAATTTTTACTAAGCCTATGTCTCTCAAAAATTTTGTAAAGAACCTAAAATAAATCAAATGCATTGTTGCATGCTCTTTGCCCCCAATGTACATGTCAACAGGCATCCAGTAAGCAGCCTTTTTTTTATCAAAAATTTCTTTGTTGTTTTTAGCGTCGCAATACCTCAGAAAATACCATGAAGAATCAACAAAAGTATCCATTGTATCTGTTTCACGCTTTGCTTTGCCGCCACATTTAGGACATTTTGCGTTTACAAAACCAACAGCACTTGCAAGCGGATTCCCTTTCCCGGAAAAGCTAACCTTATCCGGAAGTTTAACCGGCAGTTCTTTCTCCGGAACAGGCACAGTACCGCACTTATCGCAATAAACTATTGGAATAGGACATCCCCAAAACCTCTGCCTGGATATAAGCCAGTCTCTAAGTTTGTATTGTGTAACTTTTTTACCAAGGCCTTTTTTATTAAGGAATTTAGTAATCTCATCAATAGCATTCCTGTTGCCTATTCCATTAAAATTTCCTGAATTTACCAAAACACCATTATCTAAATAAGCCCTGCTCATCTTTTCCGGTTTTATTTCATGATCTTGAGGAGTAATAACAACTTTTATTGGAATGTTATATTTTTTTGCAAATTCGAAATCTCTCTGGTCATGGGCCGGAACAGCCATTATTGCACCAGCGCCGTACTCCAATAAAACAAAATTTCCAATATAGATAGGAACTTTTTCATTATTTACTGGATTGATTGCATATTTTCCAATAAACATTCCTTCTTTTTCCTTGTCTTCAGCTGTTCTTGTAAATTTATCTTCTAAAACGATTTTTCTGACAAATTTCTTTACATCCTTTTCGTATTTTGTCCCTTTTACAAGCTTCATTACTTTTGGATGCTCTGGAGCATAAACCACAAATGTAACTCCAAATAATGTATCTGTTCTGGTTGTAAATACAGGTATAACTTCACCAGTACCTTCTATCTTGAAATTTATTTCAGTTCCGTAACTTTTCCCAATCCAGTTCTTTTGCATTACTTTGACATCCTCTGCCCAGCCCTTTAACTTGTCAATGCCTTTTAGAAGCTCGTCAGCATAATTAGTTGTCTTAAAGAACCATTGCGAAAGCTCTTTTGCAGCCACATTCTGCTCTGTATGCCTCCAGCATTTCCCATTATGAACTTGTTCATTAGCAAGTACTGTATTGCATTTAGGGCACCAGTTTACAACAGCCTCTTTTTTGTAAGCTAAACCCTGCTCATACATCTTTAAGAAAATCCATTGATCCCATTTATAGTACTCAGGAGTATGGCTAGCAATCATTCTTGACCAATCATAGCTTAAGCCAAGTTCTTTTTGCTGTTTTATAAAATTTTTAACAGCATTTTCAATGAAAATTTTTGGATGGGACTTTGCTGCAATAGCCGCATTCTCTGCAGGCAATCCAAAACTGTCATAGCCCATTGGGTAAAGAACATTAAAACCATTCATCCGTTTATAGCGTGCAAAACAGTCTCCTATGCAGTAATTTCTTGCATGGCCCATATGCAACCCGGAACCAGAAGGATAAGGATACATCTCAAGAACATAGTATTTCTTTTTCGCAGAATCTTCTTTTACCTCAAATATTTTTGAAGATTCCCACTTTTTCTGCCATTTCTTGGCTATCTTGCCCAAGTCTGCCATCTAAACAAAGAAACAAAGAGTGTTTTTATAGTTTTTTATTCAGAACTTCTTAAATTGGGCAACAGTGTCAATTAAATCCACATGTCCCAGGAATATAGCTCTGCAGCAATACCTTTCCAGGCCTAATTCATCCATAACTTTCTTTTTGTCTTCTCCTTTTTCTAACTTCTCTAAATAGGATTCCCAAAGCTGTCCTATTGGTTTTCCGCAACTGTAGCACCTTACTGGAATAATCATTTTGTTTCACCTCTGAGTTTACGAAGAGGTGCCAGAAATTTCGTGAATTGTGAGCGAGTTCGCAACGAGTTCACTTGCATTTCACAAAATTTCTCAGCACCTTGCCCTATATTTATTGTATGCATTTTATTTTAACGATATGATTTTTGTCTTTTAGCCCTAGCTTGTCCGTGCCTGTTTGGCTTTGACGACTCTTTTCTCCTGACATCCGCTACAAGCAGGTTTCTGTCATAATTCAGAAACTGTTCCTTTAACTTGTCATTTTTTGAAAACTCTACAAGACCCTTTGCTATGGCTAATCTTGAAGCATCTGCCTGGCTTGAAATACCGCCGCCAAAAACATTTACATCTATATTTACTTTATTTGATAAATCTCCTGCAATAATTAATGGTTCTCTTAATTTTAATCTTGAAATCTTTGGCTCATAAAAATCCAGATTCTTATTATTAATCCTAACCACACCCTTTCCAGCCCTTATCGTAGCTCTTGCAATTGCACTTTTTCTCTTCCCTGCAGCTGTTACGGTTTTCATTATAACTTAGCACCTATATGAACGCATATGTCTTTAACAGAAACATACTTCAAATTCGGAAGCTTTCCCACATTAGCTTCTTTTAAAGTATCAAACTTCTGGTCTTTCAAACTGTCAGGAACTCCCCGGTAGCATTTTATATTTTTAAAAGCCTTTCTTCCTCTTTCTTTCTTATAAGGCAGCATCCCTCTTATTGCTCTTTTGACAAACCTGTCAGGCATCCTGCGAACAAAAGGCCCTTTGCTTGGAGTTCCCATTTTTAAAAATCTGTCATAATCCTCAAAAACCTTATCCCTATTGCCTGTAATCACGCAGCTTTCACAATTAACAATATCCACTTTCTCACCTAATA
Source organism: uncultured Methanosarcinales archaeon (assembly GCA_964466175.1). Lineage (GTDB taxonomy): Archaea > Nanobdellota > Nanobdellia > Woesearchaeales > GW2011-AR4 > JACPJP01. The sequence continues at coordinate 36,513 of CAYXMT010000001.1, forward strand.
AGGCATTCTTTGCCACATAAGTTCCAAGTCTTCCTAAAATCAAATTATTTGCGTCTATTATCATCCTATTATCCTAATGTTCTTCCCATTAGGTTTATCCTTGCTTAAATCTAATAAAGGCACTATCTCAGCACCTGCTTTCTCTATTTTATCTTTTGCCTGGTCTGAAAACTGATAAGCGCTTATAGTTAATTTATGATTTAAAATTCCAGTACCTAAAACCTTTCCAGGAACAATTATAACCTCATTTTCTTTTGTATGCCTATTTATCCTGGATAGATTCACAGCTCTCCTGCTTCTTGTAGGCCTTTCTAAATCTAAAGCAACCCTCTTCCATAAGTTTACAGACTGCTCATTAGCCCTTTTCTTCAATTCTCCAATTAGCTCCTGTAATAATGGATTTGTTGCTCCTGTCCTTTTCATTTTATTATTTGGCTTTCTTTAATGTCTCATTGAACTCATCAAAAGTTTCATCAAAAATTCTCAATGCCTCATTCAAAATATCCTTGCAGCTTAACTGCCCCCAGGATTCCATGTAAAAAATGATATCATCATCATACGTTACCTTAACCTCGCCTTTTGAAACCTCTTCCACAACACCTGCAAGGTCATACTTGAACAAATTGTCTTTAATGACACTAAGCTTTCCATTTTTTATCTCAAAAATGTTTCCATGGGTTTTTTCCACAACTTCCTCTGGATTCTTGACATTTCCTATTTCTATGATTGGCTTATTCTTATAATAAGCAAGACCTGGACTCCATTTTGCATGATCTTTGCCTTTTCCTAAAACAGCAGTTGCCTCCAGTTCCAGACTTTGCCCCTTTAACAATTTTACAATAGGCATTTTTGGATAAACAGGCTTTACTTTGGGATCTTTGCTTTTAAGCTCAGAAGCATAAACAACGCCGGATCCTTTTGTTGCTTTTAGAGTAAGTTTAAGCTGGCATCTTGCACAGCCTTCTCCATCGCACTTGCATTTCTCAGGCAGATTGTATGATTTTAAATCTGTTGTTAATGGTATCAAACCAATCCTGTGAGCTATCATCTCATCATATGAAATCGAATTGTTTTTCCTGAATTCTACTTCTTCAACAGCCATTGTGGGGACTTCATCTACTATAATCCTCCTCAATGTATTTGCAAAAGCAGGCGTTGTATCCTTAATAATAAATGAAACCTTTCCTTCTTCCTTGTTACTTGACAAAATCCTTATTTCCATTTTTATCCTCCTTTAAACTCTTCTACCTCTCCTACCGCCTTTTTTTCTGCAGCCGTCATGAGGTAAAGGAGTAACATCCTCTATTAATCCAATTCTTAAACCCATTCTTGATAATGCTCTTATAGCAGCCTGTGCTCCGGGTCCGGGACCTGTAGGATCATTATGCCCCCCAGGAGCTCTTATCTTAACATGAATTGCATTTATTCCCTTATCCATAGCCCCTTCTGCAGCCCTCTTAGCAGCAATCATTGCAGCTGTAGGGCTGGATTCCATCCTGTCACTCTTGACAACCATCCCTCCAGAAGCCTTGCTTATAGTTTCTGTTCCGGTAATGTCTGTTATGTGGATTATAGTATTATTGTATGATGCATAAATATGCGCAATTCCCCATCTCTCTTGTCTTGCCATTTTTATTTCTCTTTAACCTCTGCCTTTTTTTCGTCTTTCTTTCCTTCAGCAGATTTTTCTTTCTGTTTTTTTAAATCGTGAGTGCTTGGGACTTTTGTCTTCTCTTCTTTTGCTTTCCCATCAGCATCTTTTGTTCCCTTGCCTTCTTTAGCTTTTGTTTCTTTTTTTTGTTCTTTTTTCTCTTCTACCTTTTCTGCAGGTTTTTCCTCTTTTGCTTCTTTTTCCCCTTCTTCTTTCTTTTCAGCCTTTTTCTCTGTCTTAACTACTGCTCTAATTGGATGACCGGTATTGGAAATAACAGAACCCTGGGCAAATTGTATATTGGCTTCTTCCTCTAATGGAACTAAATATGATGGAGCAGTAATTCTCTTGTCTCCTAATGAAATATGTTCATGAACAATAAACTGTCTGGCTTGCCTCATGCTGTTTGCGAGATTTTTCCTGCAGACCAGTGTTTGCAGTCTCCTTTCCAGGATATCTTTTAATGTTAGGGACAATATGTCCTCTACATTTGAATCTTTGCCTAAAAGTCCCAAAGAAAAAAGTTTTGTCAAAAGCTGAGTTCTTTCCTGCTCTACCTGAGGATTTTTTGAAGTAACAAGATTTTTTGCCTGCCGGGTAAAATTCTTTAGTATGGAATTCATCTTCCATATTTCATATTTCCTGTTTAGTCCGTACTCTGTCAACAGTTCTTTTTCTGCCACAATCCTTTCTTTTTGCCATGGATGTGCCGGCTTTGAAAATTTCTTTCTTTGTTTTCTTGGTGCTCCCATTTTTATCTAAGTCTTTCCGGACTTTACGTTTTCCTTTTTCTTAACACCTAATGATGCTTTTCCCTTGTTTCTCCTGAAATTTGATTTTGTTCTTTGGCCTCTTACAGGCAAACCTACACCATGTCTAACTCCCCTGTAAGACCTGATTTTTTTCATTCTCTTGATGTCATTTTCTTCTGTAAAAGTTAAGTTTCCTGTGATAAGGTGAGAATCTTTCCCGTCTTCATAGTTTTTTCTCCGGTTAAGCATCCAGGAAGGAACATTATAGTTTGACAAATTGTTCAGAACATCATCCAGCTTCTTGACTTCATCATCTTTCAGGTAACCGGATTTAATTGTTTTATCCACACCTGCAAGATTGCATATCATATTAGAAAACATAAAGCTTATGCCTTTGATTTTTTTCAGTGCATTGCCTATAGCCTTTTTCCCATCAAGATCAGTATTTGCAATCCTTACAAAATACTTGAAATCGTCTTTCTTACCTGCAGTTTCCTGAGTCTTTTCCTGAGTCTTCTGTTCTTCCATTCTAAATACATGTAATATCCGAGAATATAGCACTTAAAGCAACCCTAGAAGCGCTCTGTATGAACTCGGGCTAAGAAGAAACAGGAACTAAGTTTGGTTTATAAAAGTTGCGGAAATCCTATGAATTTCAATTCTTTATATAAAAATAAATTATCTAATAATTCACCAGAATCTCAACATCCTTGCCAAAAATATCCTTCAGATTCTCAAATATTGGCTCCTTAATGAAAACTTTTGGAGGAATTTCAACTTTTGTCAAGGCCTTTTCAAGCTCTACCAAAGAACTCTTTTGAGTTGTGCTTAAACTTCCATCTCCTTTTATCTTTGCTTTGCTTATCTCTTTTTCCTCATGGTCTATGTCATGGATTATGAAAGCTTCTTTGCCAAGCAAAATAATTTCCCCATACCTGTTGCCGTGCTTTACTCTTATCTTTGTTCTTTCCAGTTCTCTTCCCCTTTTCCTCTGCAAATATTCCACTAAAAATTTTATCAATTCATTAGATGATTTCTTTACTTTCTCTACCTCAACCCTGGTAAGCTTCTTGTCATCATAATCTTTCTTAGCTTTAATTATCTCATTCAAAATCCGTAAAAACTTTGCAGGTATTTTTCCCTGGCTTATCAGCTCATCTTCAAATAATTTTACAACCTCTTCATCTTCAACTTTTTCTATGCCTTCTGTCCTCAGCACATCCCTTATTATAGTGACTATTGTCTCATAAACCTTCATCATATCACTTTCTTCCTTTATCTTCTCTATCTGCGTAAAAAGTCTTTTTATTCTTTTTAGGTACTTATCACTTTCTCCCAGAAGCTCATCAATTTCTTTCCCGGTAACCGCTTTCTTTTCTCCGTGCTCAATTGTTTTTCTTATATCTATGACTTTCTCCAGGGTTTTTACAAACTTGTCTTCCAGCATCTTCTCTTTTTGTACAAAAATTTCCCTCATCAAAGTAGCAGTCTCTTTTGGAGCTGGTGGAGGTATGCCATGCAGCATCAGCGCCGCTTGCGAAGGAGTTAAAATTGCATAATAAATATCTTCCATCCCCATTTCCTTAAGCTTTACTTCTACGCGTTTAAGCATTTGCTCTCCAGATCCCATAAACAGGTCAATAGCCTCAGGACTCGGCTTTATCTTTCCCATCCTGAGCAGCTGCTTCCATGCCATAAAAATACCCCTGTCATAAAATGGAACACCATCTCTAAGCAGGGTAAAAATTATCGGGTTCGCTTCCTTTAAGCTGTCCCAGAAATCTGTAAGGATATAAACCTGGATATTGAGCTTATTTTTTATTCCTGTTATCTCTCCAGCCTCAATCCCTATGCCGATTATAATGGCCCTCAACTTATCTTTTAACTCAGCTCTAGTCATCTTCTTGACATCTGTATCATCAATAACTATCCACACATCAATATCAGATGTCGGAGTTGCCCTGCCCTGCACTAAACTTCCTGCAAGCACATAGCTTACAATATACTTCTCAAACTTCTTGAGAATCATAGTCTTATGAACTTCTGAAATCTTTATCGCAGCCAGCATTCCCCTGTCAAAAATCGGGGTAGATAAAGCTATCAATTGCAGTAGTTCATATTTACCGTCATAGCAGTTCTGCCACAACTCAGATAAAATTACAACTTGAGGCGTAAGATTCTTATCAATTTCCTGCCCAATATTCTTCATTATAGCGCCTAATTTATCTTTTAACTCAAACTTTGACATCTTCTTGCTGTCAGAATCATCTACTAAAACAAGAACATTTATCTTATCCTTATCAACAACTGGCTGTTTTTGGTCTAACGGTTTTTGTTCTGCTGATTGAGGAGGCATTCCGGATAATTTTGGGTCTCCTTGTTTCGGAGGAGGCATTAAAGTCATCCCTACTATATATTTATCAAATTTTTCCAATACCCTTTTCTGAAATTTATCCAGTTTTGTTTTTATAGTCTTTAATTTTTCCTGTACATCTTTAGGAAGCTTTTCTAAAGCTGCTTTTTCCCTTAAAGCTACAGAATCATCTTTAGTATCCGGTTTTTCCGCAGGACCTTTCTTATCATATTTTTTAGTTTTTTTTGCCATTATGCAGAGCTTATGTTATTTTTTATTGTATATAAAGGTTTTGAAACCGAAGGTTTCAAATAACTGGAAATAGCGATTTCCAAAACATTTAAATATAATTATTCCCAGAATGGACAATAAAGAGATGATAATTTTGATAACAGAATCCGCATATAAGCTTACTGGATTGGTTGTTTTGGTAGTAGGGGCATTATTTTTTTCTCAGAGATTTGGGAGTTAACTATATAGGAAACACAAGCGGTTGGACAATTATCATTGTACTGGCAGGTGCAGCATTATTAGCCGGCGATTTCCAGTTAAGACAGCTTAAAGCAGCAAAAAAATAATTATTTATTTTTTTTGTTCATTGTAAAAATTTTCAATCATTTTTAGAGTTGATACATCATCAGGGCTTCTGTCATCTCTTAAGGATATAACCCTTGGAAATCTTAACGCATATCCAGAACTATAAGTTGGGCTTTTTTGAATTTCTTCGTAACCAACCTCTATTACAATTTTTGGCTTAAGTGTAACTTCCTTACCTTCTTCTTTATTTATCAGGGGCCTAAGCATATCTGTCATTTCCGCAAAGCTTAACCCTTCTTCTCTTTTTTCCTTAAGCCCTGTGCTTGCCTTTCCTACTTCAAGAAGCATGCCATTGTTCCTGCATGCAAGCGTGTAGCTGCTCAGCCATTTTGACCTTTTGCCTTCACCCCATTCTGCCTTAACAACAACTAAATCAAGATTTTCTTTTGTTCCTTTCAACTTAACCATGAAGCCTACCCTTGCACCTGGCTTATAAGGAGCATCAAGCTTTTTTATTATAAGCCCCTCATTTCCTGAATCAATTGCTTCTTTGTAAAAGATTTCAACTTCTTTTTTATTTGCAGTTACAATACTTTTTGCAGCCTTGATTTTCTTTGGAACATTTTTAATCATCTTTTTAATCATCTTTTTTCTTTCCTCAAAAGGCTCATTGATAACACTTTTTCCTTTATAATTTATTATATCAAAAACATTTACCTCTACTGGAAATTCTTCAGACATCTTATGGATGTCATATTTTCTTTTTATTCTCTGGGAGATGCTCTGAAATGGAAGGTATTTTCCGGTTTTTTTATTGTAGCCCACAGCTTCAGAATCAAGAATAATCTTTGTTTCATGAACATACTTTTTAATATGGTCTACAACCTCTGGAAATTGCTCAGTAACCTCTTCCAATCTTCTTGTAAAAACCTTTATCTCATTGCCGTCTTTATGTATCTGCATCCTCATACCATCATATTTGAACTCAAATTCAGCTGGTTTCCCGCATCTTTCAAAACCTTCGTCAATATCCTTTACCTTCAATGCCAGCATGACCTTTAATGGAATGCCCACCTTCATTGACATTTCCCCAAGGCCTTTAAGACCGTGCTTTTTCGCTGCTTCTGCCACAGGCCCAAACTCATTTGTAATGTCATATGCTCTCTGTACAGCACCAACATATTCATTGTATTTTTCCCTGTCTTCAATATCAATTTTATTCTCTTCTTTGACATACTTTATATTCAGCTTATCTCCAAAAAAAGCCCATGCAATCGCATCTCTTATGCTTCCTTCCCCAACACCTATCCTCATGTCATTGAGGATTGTCCTGACTATGTATTTAGCCTCATTAGGTTTTGCTGATGTCAACAGCTCTGCAACTAAAGCTATTTTTTTATCTACTGATCCAAGACCTTCAATTGTAACAAGTTTCCTTAGGTTTTCAAGAATTTTTTTTACACTAAGCTCATGCGTCCTTAAAGTATGCTGCTTCTTTTTCTTAATCAGATTATGTGAAACTGTTCCCAAATCTCCTGTTTTTTTCCATTCAGAATTTATTCTTTCTTTTGATTCTCCAGATGCTACGCCTATAGCCTTGAGCATCATCTTTGATGCCATTCCTATTTCCCTTTCATCCCATCTTGGAAAAACCCTTCCCTCTATCAACAAAAGAGAAGTTCCTAAATCATCTATGCTGATATCCTTAAGAAATTCTGAGATAGTATGAGTATGATCCAGTCTTTTTGTTGTACTCTCAAGTTTCACATACACCTCAACAAGCTTAGAGTATTGCATATCAAATTACAATATTAAGAACTTTAAAAATATGTCGATGTAAAGGATTGTTTTATTATTAAGAATTATTAGGAAATTAATATTTCAAAATAAAACTAATTGTTCATACTTTTAGGTTATTACTCCAATAATAAACAATTCACAGCAAAAAAGTTCTCCTAATTACCCATTATACGAACTTTTTCCGTTGCACTACGTGTTTAAATTTAACGTATTTTTTGAGAAATCTATTTAGTAGGGGCTGGCTTTAATTATTTTGAAAAGTGAATATGTTATCCCTTATACATTCCTTTAGGATTATACTTACTATCTTTAATCCCCCAACTCATATGAGGATTCATTTCCCTTATTTTTTGAGGGATTCTTGCTGCAGCTGCATCTAGTTGTTCTTGTGCTTTGTCGGATACTCTTATCCTAGAAACAGGTTCTTTTTGTTCTTCACATAACGTGCTTACGTTATACGGTTCATTCCATTCTCCTAACTTTTTTGTACCATTATTAAATTTCCAATATTTATCTCTTCCGCAAAAATCTATACTCAAAACAATAAATTTATTAATGATAAACTCAAGAATATGCCACATGGATGTTTTTGATGCTATAAGGGCAAGGAGAAGCATTAGGAAGTATAAAGACAAGCAAGTTCCATGGGACAACATAGCCACTATAATGCAGGCCGGGAAATTTGCTCCCAGTGCAGGAAATTTGCAAAACTGGAAATTTATTGTAGTTAAGAGTGATGAGAAAAGAAAAGCCATTACAAAAGCTTGCCTGCAGCAGGACTGGATGGAAACTGCTCCTGTTTTTATTGTTGTTGTTGCTGAGCCGGAAAAAGCTGAAAGGCATTACGGAACAAGAGGCGCAAGATTATATACTATCCAGGGATGTGCTGCTGCAATAGAAAACATGCTGCTTACAGCCCATAGCCTGGGATTAGGAACCTGCTGGATAGGTGCTTTTGATGAGGACGAGTTATGGAGAATTCTTATGCTGGATGAAGAAAAAACCGTGCAAGCCATTATAACAATAGGCTATGCTGATGAAGCTCCTGAACCTCCACCTAAGTATAGGATAGAGCACATGGTATTTTTTGAAAAATGGTGGGGTCGCATAGAAGCTCCAAAAACACATCTTGGATGGTGGAGTCATTATAACAAAAGGATTGTAAATGAAAGCAAAAAGTTAGCAAAAAAGACAGGAAGAAAGATCAAAGAGCATGTTAAGAAGAAATTGAAGAAGAAATAGTTCCCTTTCTAGTTTATTAAAAAATAAAAAATCCCCTTTACAGGGGACCAAATGCCTCCATACTCAAAAACGTTGGGGGTGGTTTTTTAGAAATGGAGGCATAGAAAAATACATCCTTTGCAGGATGCCACCACAAAGACTAAAGGGTGATCATTCATCTAGGATTTCTATGCCCAATTCTTCACTTATCTGTTGGACCTCCGGACTTGCCGCGAGCGGACTTTGTTTGCCCAAAATACATGAGCTCTTTACTCCTGTAACTATGGTCATTACAGTGAGTTTTCCTTTCATATCTTCCTGAACACGAGCGCCCCAGATAACATTTGCATCTGCATCAAGGCTTTCTGTAACCATTTCTCCAACTTTGCTTATCTCATCAAGAGTCATATCAGGACCCCCAATGATGTGCAGTAATGCACCTGTTGCTCCCTTGTAATTGATATCCAAAAGAGGATTTTCCAGAGCACCTTTTACCGCTTCTTCTACTTTGTTTGTTGTATCTGAAGCACCAACACCAATAGCAGCAACACCACCATTTTTCATAATGGCCCTTACATCTGCATAATCCAGGTTAACCAATGAAGGAACTGCAATAGTTTCCACTATGCCTTTTATCATTGTTGCAATAAGCTCATTAGCAACTGCAAATGCCTGCTGTATAGGCAGGTTACCCGCAATTTTAACCAGTCTATTGTTGTCTATTACTATTACTGTATCAGAAACATCTCTTAGCTGCTCCAGCCCAAATTCAGCTTTGTCTACTCTTGCTCTTTCTATTTTGAAAGGCATAGTAACAGTTCCAATAACTATAGCTCCTGTATCTCTAGCTACTTGAGCAACTATTGGAGCTCCTCCTGTTCCTGTACCGCCACCCATGCCAGCGCATACAAAAACCATGTCACTTTCCTTTAAGCATTGTTTTAATTCTTGCAGGCTTTCTTTTGCAGATTCTGCTCCTTTTTCAGGAAATCCACCGCATCCTAAGCCTCTTGTGACGCCTTTTCCCAACAGAAATTTACTATCTGCATTTATAATATTCAAATGCTGCTGGTCTGTGTTGCAGGCTAAAATCTCAGCGCCTTTAACACCTTTATTATATAGCCAACCAACCATATTATTACCGGCTCCTCCAACCCCTATAACTCTTATCTTTGCCTGTCCTACACTTACACCCTCTAATTTAGTTTCTTCACTGTTTTTTATTGCGTTTTCAACAAAAAAATCCATTTTTTCACCCCTTATTGTTTGTGGTTTTTATAATATACCTTCTAATATAAATATCAGAGTACCAATATATTTATATTGGAATTGCATCTATACTATCCCATAGAAAAAAGTTGTTTACGCCAATAAATAGCTTTTTTACACAAATTTAAGTACTAAAATTCGATTTAAACCAAAAATACGCCAAATAAACACGCTTTTTCGCCAAAAAAAGCTGTTTAACCGAGTTTTTCGCCAAAAAAACTCGAATTAGGTTTTTTTATATTCTATATATATTAGTAAGATTATATTTAAACATTTCTAGAGTGGAAAATATAGGTTTTAGTATATTGGTTTGCAATAACTTATCAAGGAACCTGAACAAACATAAATCCTGGAATATCACCCCACACCTCTGTTGGTTTAAGTATCTTTACAGGATATCTTTTTTGTGAAAATCCACCCTCTCTATCGAAATATGGCCAAAGGGTTTGCTTACCAATCTCAACCAAGCCATTCTCCATATAAGGAACATTTTTTCTGAAACCTAGAATTCCTTCCTTCCTCACTTCACTGATTGTAAGTATACTTTCATCAAGTGATGATGTTAAGCCTGTTGCTCCTACATCTCTCCATAGGTGTATTTTACTCCCACTTTCATCATCTTCTCTCATAATCCTATACTTAGCATTTGAATGATCACACTGAACATATAACATAGAACCGGGTCTCAAATTTTTTAAATGAAATCGATTTATCATTATTTTTCGGTCGTCCAGATGGTCTTGATAATTTGGATCCATAATATTATTAGGTTCAAATCTATTTACATAGTCATCTATAAACTCCATAAATCCCTTTTGAAATGGGGTAATTCAATCATACTAAATAAAAATAGATGTTTTATATAAAAATCTTTCTATATTTACCCCTAAAGAATAACAACCAATTAACTTAATACATAACAAAGTTAAAATAACTTTCCATATTCCATTGATTCTATGACCCTAAACTTCATAGGTATTGGTCTTAATGATGAGAAAGACATCAGCCTAAAAGGCCTTGAAATAGTAAAAAAAGCAGATTTTGTCTATCTTGAGAACTACACTGCAAAAATAAACTGCAATATAAGCTATCTTGAAAAATTATATGGCAAAAAGGTCATTTTAGCTGATAGAAAACTAGTTGAAATTGATGCTGAAAATACAATACTAAAGCAGGCAAAAACAAAAGAAGTAGCTTTCCTTATTGTAGGTGATGTTTTCTCTGCAACAACACATATAGATTTGTACTTAAGAGCAAAAAAGCTTCAAATTAAAACAAAAATAGTGCATAATGCATCTGTTTTAACTGCAATTAGCGTTACAGGACTTCAATTATACAATTTCGGCAAAACTGCATCTATTCCTTTCCTTAATGACAATATAGAAACTCCTTATGATGTTTTGGCAATAAACCAAAAAAACAACTTACACACCCTATTTCTTTTAGATATAAAAGAAAATTCTAATGACAGTTTGCCCATGCATGATGCAATAAGATACTTATTGAAAGTAGAGATGAAAAGAAATGAAAAAATATTTACTGACAACACTTTATGCATTGGCTGCACTAAACTAGGCTCTTTAGATCAGATAATCAGGGCTGGAAAAACAAAAGAACTGCTACAATACATGTTCAAAGGAGGAATGCATTGTTTAATAGTACCTGCAAAAAAACTCCATTTCATGGAAGAAGAAGCTTTGAAGCTTTATTTCTAAAGACAATGATTGTCCTCGCAGCCATTTATACATAAAAATATCTCCTGCAGTGGATTTCCATTCTCGCAATAAAATTCCCATAAATAATTGAAATTCAGGCAATAATCATTGAATTCAAACCTTGTTGCATTATCATAAAACCCAAACACAGTTCCATTAACCCATCTTACCATCCCTCTGTCTGTATCATGGCATAGCCTTATTGTTGTTATGTTTTCTTCTGTTACTTCCTCTTCTGCAGCTTCAATTTCCTCAATTTTATAAGCTTGTGTAGTAATTTCTTCTTTACCGCAACCGTAAATAAAAAGAAGAAAAATAATAAAGATCAATATCGGGATTCTTTTCATATTCTTATAATTTGATGTTTGGTATAAATAATTTTTGAAATTTAAGATAATTTTATAAATTAGCTTTGTTGTCATTTACATTACAGCCCCGTAGTCTAGCGGTCAAGGATATCGGCTTTTGGACGCTTGGAAAACAGCCGACGGCCCAGGTTCGAATCCTGGCGGGGCTACTTAATCTTTTTATAATTATGCTTCACCCATGTTTCCAGAAATGCAAGCTATATCCAAACTTCAAATACTCTAGTGCTTTTTTTATGTCGTTGAATGACAACACCTTCCTTGAAATGTGATGTTCCTTAAAAATGGATTCATTCTTTTCGTGCGTAATCCATTTATAATTTTTAAGAATTTTTACTAAATTTTCAATAGCCTTTTCCTGAATGAATTTTTCAGTATTTTTATCAATGCGATCTTTGTCGTAAAATACGTGCATTAATTCATGCATCAAAGTTCCCAACACAGCTTGGGGTGTCATTCTGTCATGTATTATAGTTATTGGAGAACTGTATTGGAAACTAGTAAAACCAGAAAATACCCAGTAATTCTTTTTAAGCTGCCTAACCCAAGGAAAATGAGCTTTGCGAACTATTAAATTATTAATTATTTTACCATCAAATTTAGTATTAAATTGAGGGTTATCCTTAAAATGCTCCAACCAACTACAGGCAACTATTAAGAATGAAGCATATGCTTGGAATGCTCTATCATGATGTATCTTAATTTCAACATTTTGTCCATTAGGGCTCTCAACCTCGACCTTTTGTTCAAACATATACTCTTACATTTTTTCATCCCATAAAAACTTTATTATTTTTTACCTTAAACAAATGGGTGTTTTCAATAACATTTATAAACCATATAACATTCCCAAATCTATTCAAGAGATGTGTCGGTTTAGGCTTGCACATACTGGAGACAAATAATTCTCTTTGTTTCCGTAAAGATAAGATAATTCAATAAAAATGGCACGAATGTATTCAAGGAAGCACGGAAAATCCGGCTCCAAAAAACCTGTCAAGAAAACCTTGCCAGTATGGTTAAGTTATAAGCCAGAAGAAGTAGAGCTTTTAATAGCCAAATTAGCCAAAGAAGGAAAAAGTTCTTCTGAAATAGGCATTGTTCTTAGGGATACATACGGAATTTCTGATGTAAGGCTCTTGTGCAAGAAAAAAATCTTCCAGATACTGGAAGAAAAGAAAATAGCTCCAGAGCTTCCTGACGATTTAATGGCATTAATAAGAAAATCCGTAGCAGTAAGAAAGCATTTAGAAACAAACCACATAGATGAGACAGCTAAAAGAGGATTAATATTAACAGAATCAAGCATAAAACGACTTACAAAACACTACAAAAGAACAGGAAAGCTTGCTTCAGAGTGGAAATTCGATCCTGAAAGAGCTGGATTCTTTACGAAATAATCAAACTTTTCTTTCAACAACAAAATCAGCCAATTCATTAAAGAATTTAAACCCTTCTTCATTCAGCTTAGCTTTCTCTAAATATTTTTTAGCCTCAACAGTCTTATTTTTTGCATAAGTTCCTGCATCTTTCATTGTCTTGCTTAAATCCATCATATCATCATGAATTTGAAAAGCCAATGCCATGCTGTCTGCATATTTATCCAAAGCTTCCAATTGAAAATCTTTTGCATTATTTAACAAAGCTCCAAACTTTATAGAAGAAGAAAACAAAGGGCCTGTTTTCGCAGCTGCCATTTTAACATAGTCTTCTTCCTTGATATCTTTATCTGCAGAAATGCATAAATCAAGCATCTGGCCTTCATTAATTCTGGCATAAGCATCATTGAAAATCTCCAGGGATTTTTTCTTAATGCTGTCATCTAAATTAGAATCTAAAATGCATGACTTTGACAATGAAAACAATATATTTCCCTGCAAAACAGCCATTGAAACAGAAAATCTTTTTGAATGACTGTTAAACAAATCTCCTTCACAAGCAGAATCTGAAAAATTTTTCTTGAAATACGCCTCAAATATTTTATGCATTGTTGGCTTATCCCTCCTTAGTAAATCTTCATCCATCATATCATCATGTATCAATGAAGAAGCATGTATAAGCTCTGGAACAATGCAAACAGGATAAATCTTACTCTCATCAGAATCATTAATTGCCTTAAATGACATTATAGTGGCTATAGGCCTCAATCTCTTGCCAGGCCTTAAAGTAAATTCCTTAAGATAACCATAGCTTTCCTTTAGAAAGTCATCGTCTTTCTTTATCCCATTATCAAAGAATTTAATTAATTCATTGTCAATGATTTTTTTATAATTATCCAGACTATTGTTAAATTCCATTTGTAATGTTCCTTATTTTATCAACAACTTCATTTATAGTAATATCAGGTGTAGAAGCTCCTGCTGTTACACCAATATTCTCTTTGCCATTAAACCATTCTTTTTCCAATTGCTCAGCAGATTGTATAAAATAAGTCTCAACACCCAACTCTTTGCTTTTTGCTGCCAATTCTTTTGAATTGCTTGATTTTTTGCTGCCAATTACAATCATTACATCTGCTTTATTTGCTATTTCCTCTGTATCTGACTGTCTTTGCTTTGTAGGATTGCAAATAGTATCCACAAAAACAAAATTCTTTTCAATATCTTTCAAATTCAAAGAAAGCTGCTCAAATTTGTTATCAAAAATATCATTAATATTGTTTATTAATTTCTTATAGCCATCAACTGACATTGTTGTTTGGGAAATTATCGCAACTTTCTCAAATTTATTCTTATTTATGTGCTCAATAACAGAAGAAGCATCATCTGGACTTTCAACAATAAACGTATCTTTGCCTTTGATATGATAGCTGGTTCCTATACTCTCCGGATGGTCACGCTTTCCAAATATAATAACCTCATAGCCATTGTTTTTCAGTTTAATTACAACATTATGCACCAAGGTTACTAATGGACATGTAGCATCATTAAGCTTCTCATTCTCAATGTTTTTCCCCTTTAATTCCTCATATGTTGTTCCTGGTTCGCCATGCGCCCTTAAAACAGTAACAGAATTCTTAGGAATTTCTTCAATATTATCTGCAAAAATAATATTTTTCTTCTTCAGATCATCAATAACTCTTTCATTATGCACAAGCTGCCCGTAAACATATGTTTTTCCATTTAATGCAGTATGCTCTGCTATATCTATTGCTCTCTTGACTCCAAAACAGAATCCGGCATGTTTCGCTACGGTTATTTTCAATTTGAACATGCCTCCGTCTTATGGATTTTCAAATTGAAAGCTACGAACGTCCCAGAGGGATACAGGAACGTTAGTGATTGTATTAGTGAGTATGTTTTCATTTTTATTATTGAATCGTTTTTCATTGAATTCTCAATTACTATTTTTTGCTTCTTTTAACTCCGCCAGCCTTATACGGCGTATACTTCCCTTTAGCTTTCTGAGAAACTTTTTCCTCTGGAAAAACATCATATTTCTCAGATTCATCATAACCACAGTCCTTGCAGACAATGCATTTAATATCCATATAACTAATTAATTTAATATCTTCTGACTTGCATTTAGGACATTTATTTTTGATTTCCATATAAGGGGTAAAATTTGGTGTTTTATTAAGGTTTTTATAGAAACAAAGCTAAATAATCTTCTCTTTACTATCTTTCTTAACTATATGAATCACATTCACAGGACATGAATCAGCAGCTTCTTTGTTTATCTCAAAATCTTTTTCCTCAATCTCACGCTCCTGCCACCCATCTTCCTTGTCCTTGCCGCCTTTGATATCTGACTTGCCGCCATCATGCATCTCCCAGAAATCCGGCGCTACAGCAGCACATGCAGCGCAACCTATGCAGTTAGGCCTGTCATGCTGTAATACATATTTTTTAGATTTTTCTTCATCTGACATTTTACAAAAGAAATATGCACCTCATATATAAATCTAATGCCAAAACAATCTAAGCCCTGTAAACACCATTGCCATATTGTGTTCATTAGCAGCTTCTATAACTTCTTTGTCTTTTATAGACCCCCCTGGTTGGATTATAGCAGTAATTCCGGCTTTAGCAGCTTCATCAATCCCGTCTCTAAACGGAAAGAATGCGTCAGATGACATAACAGCGCCTTTTGAGTTCTTTCCTGCTTTTCTTCCTGCAATTTTTACTGAATCCACTCTTGACATCTGGCCAGCCCCTATTCCCACTGTTTGATTGTCTTTTGCAAAAACTATTGAATTGGATTTAACATGCCATGTTACATTAAAAGCAAACTTTAATTGCTTTAATTCTTCTGCAGTTGGATTTCTTTTTGTCACAACCTTAAGATTTTTCTTCAATATAGCAGAAATCGGAGAATCTCTTGATTGCACCAATAAGCCACCAACAACTTTTTTTGCATAATAGCTTTTTTCTGATTTTTTTATTCCGCCAGTTTCCAGCAGCCTTATATTTTTCTTTTCCTTTAGAATTTTCAAAGCATTTTTCTCAAATTTTGGGCACATTACAACTTCCATAAACAAGGGCCTGATTAATTTTGCAACTTTCTCATTGCAGTCCCTGTTTAAGGCAATAATACCTCCAAAAGCTGATAAAGGATCTCCATCATAAGCTTTTTTGAATGCTTCTTCTATTGTATCTGCAATTGCGCAGCCAGCAGGATTAGTATGCTTTACAACTGTTGCAGCAGGCTCCTTGAATGTCTTTACAAGCTCAAACGCATTATCTATGTCTAAGATATTATTGAAAGAAAGGGCTTTTCCATGCAGCTGCTTGGAAGTTCCAATGGAACTTTCATAAATGAAAGGATCAACATAAAAAGCTGCCTTTTGATGCGGATTTTCACCATACCTTAAATCCTGATTTTTCTTGAAAGTTAAATTAAGTGTATCAGGAAACTTTCCGCTTCCAAACTTTTCATTAAAATACTCATTTATTATTGTATCATACCTTGCAGTATGCTCAAAAGCTTTTAGTGCAAGATTTTGTTTTAATTCCTCGTTTATTTTTTTCTTTTTTATTTCTTCCAGCACCACATTATAATCCTTAGGGTCAACGATTACCAAAACATCTTCAAAATTCTTTGCAGCAGCCCTTACCATAGAAGGCCCGCCAACATCAATATTCTCAATAGATTCCTTAAAACCTGCATTCCTCCCTACTGTTTCTTCAAAAGGATAAAGATTGACAACAACAATATCTATTAAATCAATTTTATTTGCTTTTAGCTCTTTCATATGCTTCTTATTTTTCCTTAAAGCTAGTATTCCCCCAAAAATCTTTGGATGCAAACTTTTGACACGACCATCCATCATCTCCTTACTTTTAGTGTATTTAGAAATCTCTGTCACAGGAATTTTTCTTTTCTTCAACAGTTTTGCAGTCCCTCCGGTAGACAATATCTTTATTCCTAATTTATTCAGTTCTTTAGCAAACTCAACAATACCTTTTTTGTCTGATACTGATATCAAAGCCGTTTTCATTTTTCAATTATTTTATTTTTTCAATATTTATTATTAATCATTGTTTTTTCTTTATTGTACTTTATTCCGAAATTGTAACTTCGCTACCTTCAACTTTAATCTTCCCTTCCTCATACAATTTAATAGCTTTAACAATAACTTCCTGCTCTGCTTTTTGCACTTTTGCCTTTAAGCTTTCAATTGTTTCATTTTTCTCAACATCAACTTTTTTCTGCAGAATTATAGGACCACCATCAACTGATTCATCAACAAAATGCAATGTACATCCAGTTTCCTTTACACTGGATTTAAGAACTTCTGCATGCACATCCTTGTCCATTCCACCCGCAAATGCCGGCAATAAAGAAGGATGAATATTCATTATTTTGTTTTTATATTTACCAACAAACCAGGAACTTAAGATTCTCATATAGCCAATAGCCAATACTAAATCAACATCATGTTTTTCCAGTTCTTTAGAAACTTCTCTGTCAAATTCTTCCCTTTCTTTGCCTTTAGAATCAATAAACTTAGCTTCAATATTATGCTCTTTGGCCCTTTCTAGAGCATAAGCATCTTTTTTATTGGAAATAACAACAGAAATCTTAGAATTTATTTTTTTGGATTCTATAGCATCAATTACTGCCTGCATGTCAGTCGCTTTTGTTGATGCTAAAACTCCGATGTTCATATAATCAATCACCGGTGCCATTCAGAAAATATAGTAGTTTATAAATCTTTGTGTTGTCCTCAAAACCCTCTCTTAATCTCCATAGCCTTCAAAGTATTATCCAGCAGCATAGCAATTGTCATTGGCCCTACACCACCTGGAACAGGAGTAATATATCCAGCAACTTCTTTTACATTATCAAAATCAACATCTCCGACAATACCTGAAGGAGTTCTGTTAATCCCGACATCAATAACTATTGCGCCTTTCTTTACCATATCTTTCTTAATCAGCTTTGCTTTGCCAACAGCCGCAATAAGAATATCAGCATTTTTTGTATACTCCTTGAGATTTTTAGTTCTTGAATGGCATATAGTTACTGTACAATTTTCCTGTAATAAAAGTAAAGCAGCTGGTTTTCCTACAATAGATGATCTGCCAACAATAACTGCATTTTTTCCTTCTAATTTAACTCCAGTTGACTTAATTAATTCTAAACAGCCTTTGGGAGTTGCAGGCACCATGATATTATTATCATTAATCAGATTTCCCAAACTTAAAGGAGTAAATCCATCAACATCTTTCTGGGGAAGTATCCCATCTACTACAAAAGTTTCATTAATATGCTTAGGCAAAGGCAGCTGCACAATAAAACCATGGATTTTTTTATCCTGGTTCAATTCATCGACAATTTTCACCAATTCATTTTGCGATGCATTCTCTTCAAGATTAAATCGCTTGACATAAAAACCGATTGATTTGGCTTTTTTCTCCTTGCTGTTGACATAAATTTCAGAAGCAGGATTAGAACCAACCTTAACTATTGCCAGTCCTGGTTTTCCAGTAAGCTTCTCAACTTTTTTCTTAATATCTTCAAGAAACTTACCTGAAACTTCCTTCCCATCAATTATCTTTGCAGTCATTTTAAAATGTCAAAACCAGGATACAGAGGAAATTTCTTGCACAACTCAATTACCTCATTTTTTATTTTCCCCAGGTTCTCATTTCCATTGATTTTTCCCCTGGCTTCCTTTAAATAAACTTTTCTTTCTTCTTTATCCTCTGGTAAATCAAAGTCTTTAATTTCTTTTATAACATCAGCTATCCATTTTCCTATTGTTTCCATTTCTTTTTCTTTCATTCCTCTTGTTGTTAATGAAGGAGTCCCAAGCCTTACACCGGAAGGATAAAATGGACTGGAAGGATCAGCAGGAATTGTATTCTTGTTTACAGTTATACCTGCTAAATCTAATGCGTCCTGCACAAAAACACCCTTGCCTTTTCCAAATGGAGTTAAATCAATAAGAACCATGTGATTATCAGTTCCGTCAGTAACAAGCTTCATTCCATTGTCCATAAGGCTTTTTGCCAAAGCTCTGGAATTTTTAACAATCTGCTTGCAGTAATCCTTAAATTCCGGCTGCAATGATTCCTTTAAGGCAACAGCAATTGCAGCAGTTGTATGATCATGAGGACCCCCTTGTAATCCTGGAAATATTGCTTTATCAATTTTTTTTGCCAGCTCCGGATCTTTATCAAGACCTTTTTGAGTGACCATAATCATTCCCCCTCTTGGACCTCTTAAAGTTTTATGGGTTGTTGTGGTAACAATATGAGCATAAGGAACAGGGCTTTTATGCACACCAGCAACAACTAAACCAGAAATATGAGCTATATCTGCTGCTAAATATGACCCAACATCATCTGCTATTTTTCCCAGCTCTTCAAACGGAAATTCCCTTGTATAAGCAGTAGCACCAACCCATATTAACTGTGGCTTATGCTCTTCTGCCAGTTTTTTTATCTCATCCAGATTCAGATAACCATCATCCTTAACATGATACAAAATACTTTTGAAGAACTGGCCTGTAACACTTGCTTTCCAACCATGGGTTAAATGCCCGCCATCTGTTAAATTCTGCCCCATAACCACATCCCCTGCTTTGCAGGTTGCAACGTAAACTGCAAAATTTGCCGGGCTCCCTGAATATGGCTGTACATTTACATGCGCAACTCCAAAGGCTTTCTTTGCCCTTTCTATTGCTATGATCTCAATATCATCAATAAACTCATTTCCGCCGTAATATCTTTTTTTCGGATAGCCTTCAGAATACTTATTAGTCAAAATAGAGCCCATCGCCTGCAGCACGCTTTTACTTACATTATTCTCAGAAGGAATCATCTCCAAGCCTAATTGCTGCCTTTCCAACTCTTTTTTTATTAACTTATAAGTCTCAGTATCACTCTTATCAATAGAATTCATCATATCATTCATAAAAACCACCGGGATATTTCAATTACGAGAGTTATTTAAATAGTTTTTGCTAATAATCTTAAATTCCATACATCCGTAGAATACTTTTCTTTCTTTAATTTCTCAGCCAAAATAACTTCCTCATCAGTTAAAGAATCATCAATCATTTCAAAATTAAAGTTTTCCTTAAAACCATTTTTCAATGCAGAACTAAGTTCATTATATTCAATAATTTTATTCAATTCGTTTTTTAATGATGTAATCCTATTTTTTAAATTCTCAATGTTGTCAAAACTATTGTCAGAATTAAATATTGAATTATTCTTATTGTAGTCAAAATCCATTAACAAAGAACCGTGCTGCAAAACCTTTCCTTCCATCCTTCTTTGCGCACTACCTGAAATTTTTCTGCCATTAACCAACAATTCATACCAATTAGAGCTGTTAAAGCATATAGAAGTTGCAATCTTTTCCGGAACTTTTTTTACTTCCGCTTCAATTCCAATTTTTTTAAATGTAGCAACTAATGCATTTGCAATCTCTTTATAGGATTCATTGATGTTATTTGATAATAAACCTGATTTTTCTGGAACAATGAAGTTGTAAGTTATCTCTTTATCATGAAAGACTGCTTTTCCACCTGTAATCCGCCTTACAATCTCAATATTATTTTTTTTACAATAATCTGCATTTATTTCTTCCATAACCTTCTGATTATAACCAACAGAAACAGCTTTTAGACTCCAGGAATAAACCCTTAATACAGGAATTTTAGAATTAAGCAATAGTGATTCATCTATAGCCATGTTGGTAAAAGCATCATTCATTCCCGTACCAATAAATCTGCATTTCATTTTAATTAATTATTATTTATCAATGAATTCAACTTATCGGCCCTATATGAACTCCTTACTAACGGACCAGCTTCAACATGCTTAAAGCCCATTTCCATTCCAATTTCTTTTAATTCCTCAAATTCTTTTGGAGTATAATATTTTTCAATCTTAACATGCTTCATTGATGGCTGTAAGTATTGTCCCAAAGTCAAGAAATCAACATTATTGTTCCTTAAATCTTTCATTGTTTCAATAATCTCTTCTTTAGTTTCTCCTAATCCTAAAATTATACTCGACTTGGTTTTTATTTTTTCATCAATTTTTTTTAGTGTTTTTAATAATTGTAATGATAAATCATAATCACCACCTTTCCTCACATTCTTAAATACACTTTTTACAGCCTCAATATTATGCCCCAAGACATCCGGTTTTGCCTCAATTACAGTTTTCAAAGCATCAACATTAAGATAACCTTCTTTCAATACTTTACTATTCATTGTTTTGAAATCTGGTATTAATAATTCTACTGAACATTTAGTTAATTTTTTAATTTCTTTTACTGTATCAGCATAAATTCCAGCACCGCCATCTTCTAAATCATCTCTTGTTACAGAAGTTACAACAACATACTTTAGCCCTAACTTCTCAACAGCCTCAGCAACCTTTCCAGGCTCATCTTTATCAAATTGAGTAGGCTTGCCAGTCTTAACATTACAATAACCGCAATACCTAGTGCATGTATCCCCTAAAATTAAGAATGTAGCAGTGCCATGGCTCCAGCATTCAGATAAATTAGGGCACTTAGCTTCCTCGCATATAGTATGTAATCTATTTGTCTTTACCAGACTCTTTATTTTACCATATTTTTCTCCGGATGACAGTTTAATCTTAAACCAATCCGGATGTTTTCTTTGAGTCACTAATTCCATTTCAAAACCCTCTTTTCAGTTACAATAATATCCATAGGGACATCATACTTCTCTTCAGGAACTTTATCAATCAATTGTAATTCAAAAGCAAATCCGATTTTTTTAGCATCTTTTCCTAATTTTTTAAGAAACCTGTCATAATAGCCATGGCCATAACCAATCCTATAGCCTCTTGAATCAAAAACCATTCCTGGAACTATAACCAAATCAACCTTACTAATACCAACTTTCCTAACAAATTCATCTTTCGGCTCCAGTATTCCCAAAGTTTTTGGCTCAAGATCATCAAAATCTTCCACTTCTGAAAGCTGCAATATAGGATTATTTTTTTCAACATAAGGCACTATAATCTTTTTTTCTGTGCTATCTACTAATTCTTTAATTATTTCATGAGTATCAACTTCATTATTAAAAGAAACATACACCATAATGTTCTTTGCTTCCTTAAACTCATCCAAAGAATACAGTTTTTCCTTTATTTTATTGCTTTTTTCCTTAGTCTCTTCTCTACTAAGAGCTTTTCTTTTTTCCGAAATTTTTAATCTAAGGGTTTGTTTCATTACTAGTAAAAAGTCTACTTCTGTATAAAAAGATTTCTTTAATATCAATAAAACAGCAAAATAAAAAAATTTAAATACCTCCTAGAAATTATTACCAAAAAAGAGGTGTAAACAATAAACCTCTTGATATAATTCTTGAGGTACGGGGTGGAAAAATGACGCAAGCTGGTTCAGATTTAATTCAATTGCCTAAATCTTTCTTAACTGGAAACCCATTTTATGTTTTAGCAAAAATAGCCCCAGAAATTTTCAGGGCAGATGCTGGAGAATTAAGAGACCAATCCGATAAAATAAAATTAATAGCATCTGAAAACTATTCAACTCCGGCTCAAATGGCTGCAACTGGATCTGTTCTTACAAATAAATATGCGGAAGGTTATCCGGGCAAAAGGTACTATGATGGCTGTGAATGGGTTGATGTTGGTGAAGCTGCAGCAATACAATGGGGAAAAGCATTATTTGGCGCAGACCACATGAATGCCCAGCCTCATTCAGGTACAACAGCAAACCAAGCTGCTTACTTCGCAATTCTTGAACCCGGTGATAAAATTTTAAGTATGGGTCTTGACCAAGGAGGACACCTAAGCCATGGTGCTCCAGTCAATGCAGTTGGAAACATTTACGATATTGTTAATTATCATGTTGATAGAACAACAGGGCTTATAGATTATGACGAAGTTGAAAGATTAGCAAAAGCAGAAAAACCTCAGCTTATAATTGCTGGTGGAAGTGCGTACCCAAGGATTATTGATTTTCAAAGATTTAGGGATATTGCAGATGAAGTTGGAGCTTACTTTATGGTGGATATGGCGCACTTTTCAGGCTTAGTGGCAGCTGGAGATGAAGTGCATCCTTCCCCTATAAATATTGCAGATATAGTTACATCAACAACCCAAAAAACATTAGGGGGCCCAAGGGGGGGAATGATTTTGTTGGGAAAAAATTATGAAATGGAAGTTCCGCATCCAAATAGGGAAAGAGATGATTATGTACCATTGCACGAAGCAATTGACTTTGCAGTCTTTCCAGGTATGCAAGGCGGACCTCTTGAACATGTTATAGCTGCAAAAGCAGTTGCATTTCGTGAGGCATTAAATGCTGAAATGACCGGGCCAGGTCAAGCATTTATTGACAGGCAACAGCTAACTCTGGATAGTGCTAAAGTTTGGGAGAAATTCTTTACTGATGAGGGTTACGATCTTGTTAGTGGAGGAACAGACACACATCTTATTTTGTTAAGAGAACCTCGGGGATTATCTGGTATACGTGCATCAAGGGCTGCAGGTTTGGTAAATATGGTTACCAACAGAAATTCTGTACCTTATGATAAAAGACCCCCAGCTGTTACATCTGGATTAAGGATTGGAACTGGTGCAATCGCAGCTAGGGAGTTTACTCCAGATGAAGCTCTAGTAGTAGCAGAAACATTAGACGAAGTTCTTACAAATGTAAAATTTGATGGCAGAACACCCCTAATTTCAGATGATATTGTTGAAAGAGGACTAGCAACAGTTCAAGGATTATGTGATGATCATATTATTTATGCTGATGAGTTAGAGGTTATGAAATGGGTTGCAAGAGAGTTAAACATAAATCTAAATTAACTCCCCAACATGACTTACCCTTTTCCCAACCAATTCCTTTGTTCCAATATCTTTCCTATGGAACACTTTGCCTTTAACATTAGAAACAGCATCCTCAGCAATCTTCTCAGCTTCTTCTAAATTACTCCCAATACCTAAGAAAGCTATTGCCCTTGAGCCAGTCATGTACAATCCATCTTTCTTCTCATCAACAGAAGAATAATACATCTTTGCTTTTCCCTGTTTTGAAACAGAAACTTTCTCATTTTTAACAGGCTTGTCTGGATAGCCTTCAGGAACAACATACTTGCATACAGTTGCTTTTTTCTCAAACTTAATTTTAACCCTGCCAAGTTCCTGAACAATTATTGCCTGGCAAATAGAAGCAAAATCTGTTTTCAACAAAGGCAATATATTCATAACTTCAGGATCTCCAAACCTTGCATTATATTCAATTAGTTTAATACCTTGCTTAGTTAAAATAAATCCGCCATACATAACGCCTTTGTAATACAATCCGGTTTCTTTATTAATCGCGTCAGCAACTTTTTTTGTTATCTCTAAAGCTTCATCAACATCCTTTTTCTTAAGGAAAGGAAGTAAATGATTTTCAGATGAATATGATCCCATGCCGCCTGTATTAGGCCCTTTATCATCTTCATAAGCCCTTTTATGGTCCTGGACAGGAGGTGTAGCAACAACTGTTTTCCCATCTGTTAAGCACTGCAATGAAAATTCCTCACCATCTAATTTCTCTTCAACTATAACAGAAGAATGTGTTTCTAAAACCTCAATGCAATATTTCAAAGCCTCTTCTTTTGTATCAAAATGGTCTCCTTGAACCTTAACTCCTTTTCCACCAGTCAATCCATCAGGTTTTACAACAACTTCCTCAGTTTCATTAAGAAAATCATTTAACTCATTAAGATTATCATGATTAATAACCTTGAACTTAGGGTTTCCATCAATATCATATTTTTCCAACAACTCCCTGGTAAAAGATTTACTTGTTTCTAACCTTGACATAAGCTTTGTAGGTCCTACTGAAGGTATTCCTATTTCCTGCAGCTTGTCAACAACACCATTATTTAAAGGATCTTCCGGACCAATAAAAGCAAACTCAACCTTGTTTTTTTCAGCAAATTTATTTATTCCATCCAAATCAGAATAATCGCCTATAGAAATATCCTCAGACAAAGAAGCAATACCAGGATTCTTTGATTTCATAAAAGAATATAGTTTAACAGATTTATTTCTCTTAAAAGCTTCGGCTATCACATGTTCTCTTGCACCATTGCCAATAAGTAATATATTCATCAAACCACCCAATAAACATTATTTTGACTCTATTTAAATTATTTTTGTTTCAAGCGGACTATAGAAATCTTTATTAAGCCCTTTTACAAATACATAATAAAAAGAGGTTTGGTATGGCTGCAATTGAAGTTAGAGAGATTAATAAGAAA
>CAYXMT010000002.1:0-46623 GCA_964466175.1 uncultured Methanosarcinales archaeon
TTAGAGATAATGCCAGGCGATTTAAGAAAGCTTTTAGTGTTTTAACAGGGTTTAAGGAATTTTTTGCAGTCAAAGCCCTGCCAAACCCTTTTATCATAAAGCTTCTGAAGGAAGAGGATTTTGGAACAGATTGCAGCTCATTGCCAGAACTGTTGCTTTCTGAGAAAATCGGAATTGAAAAAGAAAATATTATGTTTAGCTCTAATGATACGCCTACTAAAGAATATAAGAAAGCAAGAGAATTAGGAGCAGTAATCAATGTGGACGATATAAGTCATATCCCATTTTTAGAGAGCAACGCAGGAATGCCGGAGTTAATATGCTTTAGGTATAATCCGGGTCCGGCAAGGAAAGGCAATGTCATAATCGGAGATCCAAAAGAAGCAAAATATGGATTTACCCGCGAGCAATTGTTTGAAGGATATAGAATTTGCCAGGAGAAAGGCGTAAAAAGATTTGGCTTGCATACTATGGTTGTATCAAATGAACTTAATCCAAATTTTTTCATTGAGACAGCAAAGATGATGTTTGAGCTTGCAGCAGAAATAAAAGAAAAATTAGGAATTA
Source organism: uncultured Methanosarcinales archaeon (assembly GCA_964466175.1). Lineage (GTDB taxonomy): Archaea > Nanobdellota > Nanobdellia > Woesearchaeales > GW2011-AR4 > JACPJP01. Next base: position 568 of record CAYXMT010000002.1, read on the forward strand.
AGCTGGAATTTGTAAATCTTGGAGGGGGCTTAGGCATTGCCCAGAGACCAGAGGAAAAAGCCCTGGATTATGAAAAGCTGGCAGCAGGAATAAAAAATGAATATGATGAGATTATTGTAAAAAATGAACTGGACGGGTTAAAAATTTTTATGGAATGCGGAAGAATAATTACAGGACCTTATGGATTTTTAGTTACAACTGTACTTCATTTGAAGCATACTTACAAAGATTATGTTGGATGTGATGCGTGTATGGCTGATCTTATGAGGCCTGCATTGTATAATGCTTACCACCACATTACAATACTTGGAAAAGAAAGGGGCCCTAATACAAAAATGTATGATGTAACTGGGAGTTTATGCGAGAATAATGATAAGTTTGCAATTGATAGGGCATTGCCAGAAATTAAGGAAGGAGATATTTTGGTTATACACGATACTGGAGCGCATGGACATGCAATGGGATTTAACTATAACGGCAAATTAAGGTCTGCAGAATTATTGCTTAGGGAAAACAAGGAAATTGTACAGATAAGAAGGGCTGAAACTGTTGATGATTATTTTGGTACATTGGATTTTGGTCAATTGGAGAAATTTCAATAACAAAAATGGTAAAAAGAAATCAAAACATGGGGAAATTGCAGGCAGGTTACTTATTTCCTGAAATAACCAGAAGGAAAAATGAATTTTTGGAGAAAAATCCAGATGCTAAAATTATAAGCCTTGGAATAGGTGACACTACAGAACCAATAACCAAGCATATAGGTGGAGCATTGTCAAAGGCAGCTTCCGGACTTGGAACTGACAGAGGTTATAATGGGTATGGAGATGAGCAAGGCCTGCCAGAACTAAGGGAAAAAATAGCGTCTGAAATTTATGATGGAATTGTTTCGAGTGAAGAGATTTTTGTGTCAGACGGAGCTAAGCCAGATATAGGAAGATTGCAGCTATTGTTTGGAAATGATGTAACAGTTGCAGTGCAGGATCCTGCTTATCCTGTTTATATTGATAGCAGTGTGATGTTTGGAAAGACCGGAAACTATGATAATGCAAACGGGAAATTTGACGGCATTGTTTACATGCCTTGCCTGCCGGAAAACAATTTTTTCCCTGATTTAAAGAAAATGAAGAGAGCAGATGTTATATTTTTTTGCTCTCCTAATAATCCGACAGGTGCTGTAGCAACAAAAGAGCAATTGCAGTCATTAGTGGAATATGCCAGAGAAAACAGGTCAATAATAATTTTTGATGCAGCTTATAGTGAATATATTACTGATGAAAACATTCCAAAATCAATTTTTGAGATTGACGGTGCAAAGGAAGTTGCAATAGAAGTTAATTCATTTTCAAAGTCTGTTGGATTTACAGGCGTTAGATTAGGATGGACTGTTGTTCCGAATGAGCTGAAGTTTGAGGATGGAAGCTTTGTAAGGGATGACTGGAACAGGGTTGTAACTACTTTATTCAATGGTGCTTCGAACATCTCTCAAAAAGGGGCATTAGCTGCCCTGGATAGTGGCGGATTAAAGGAAATGCAGCAGACTGTTTCATATTACATGGAGAATGCAAAAATAATCAAGAATTGTTTGGAAGAATTGGATTATGAGGTTTATGGAGGAGATAATGCCCCTTACATTTGGGTTAGCATGAAGGGAAAGAAGTCATGGGATTCATTTGATTATATTTTGGAAAAGGCAAATATTGTAACTACACCGGGAGTTGGCTTTGGAAAAGCCGGAGAAGGATTTTTGAGATTCAGCGCTTTCGGCCATAGGGAAGATATAAATGAAGCTGTAAAAAGATTAAATGAGTGTTTAAAATGATTGTAATGAAATTTGGAGGGACATCAGTAGGAAATGCAGATAGGATAACCCATACAGTAGATATTATTAAGTCCTATGCTGGAAAAAAACCGGTGATAGTTGTGTCTGCAGTAGGAGGAATAACTGACAGATTAATAGAGCTGGCAAATGCTGCTAAAGGCAAGAGAAAAGAAATTTTAGAGGCTATAAGGAAAATACATAATGATATCATCAATGAATTGGGATTAGATGAATCAATATTAGAAGAAGACTTTAAGGAGCTGGATAATTTGATTAATAATAATAAAACTGTTGATGCTGAAATACTTGATCAGTTCCAGACTTTTGGTGAGAGAATGTCTTCAAAGATTGTAGCAATGCAACTGAATAAGATGGGTGTAACAGCGCAGGCATTCAATGCATGGGATCTTGGTTTTGCAACAACTGACGAATTTGGAAATGCAGAGCCATTAGAAGAGACATTTAGTAATCTAAATAACAATATAAAAAAATTGAATGTTGTTCCGGTTATTACAGGATTCATGGGAAAAACGAAGAACGGAGAAATAGCTACTTTAGGCAGGGGAGGTTCAGATTATACAGCAGCTATAATAGGGAATGCAGTTGATGCTGACGAGATACAAATATGGACAGATGTTGATGGGATAATGTCTACAGATCCCAAAATAGTCAGCAATGCAATGCCTCTTGAGGAAGTCTCATTTGCAGAGGCATCAGAACTTGCTTATTTCGGCGCAAAAGTTTTGCACCCAAAGACAATTATACCTGCAATGAAGAAGAATATACCTGTAAGAGTTTTGAACTCATTTAGTCTAAAAAACAAGGGTACTGTTATTTTGAATAAGGTTGCGAAAAGTAAGCATGTAGTAAAAGCAATAACTTACAAGAAGAATATTATTGTGGTTAACATAGTGTCTACAAGAATGCTTGGAGCATATGGATTTTTAGCCAGAATTTTCAATACTTTTGACAAGTATAAAAAAAGTGTTGATGTTGTTTCAACATCAGAAGTAAGTGTATCTTTAACTATCGACAATGAGAATAATCTTGCCAGTATTATTGATGAAATGAAAGATATTGCAATTATTCATGTGTCAAAAGGCAAAGCTATTATCAGCGTTGTTGGAGAAGGCATGAGGAATACACCAGGACTTGCAGGAAGGAGATTTGGGGTGTTGGGAGACAATAAAATAAATGTAGAGATGATATCACAAGGCGCATCCGGCATTAATACCACTCTTGTTGTTGATGGCAAAGATGTTGTGAATGCTGTTAAATGCTTGCATGAAGAATATTTTGGATGTTGAAGATGACAAAACTAAAAGTTGGAATATTGGGAGCGACAGGAATGGTGGGGAATGAATTACTTAGAGTGCTATTCGACAGAAAATTTCCAATAGAATCATTGAAGCTATATGCTTCTGAAAGGTCTGTAGGAAAAAAGATAGAAACACCTTTTGGAAAGATAAGCATTGAAAATGCTGATACTGCGGATTATTCGCAGCTAGATATTGCTTTTTTTGCAATAGGGGGCGGATGGCCAAAAGAAAATGCTCCAAAAGCCACTGAAGCTGGATGTATTGTAATAGATAATTCGTCTACTTTTAGGTATGATAAAGATGTTCCCTTAATTATCCCTGAGATTAATCCTCAGGCTATTGGAACCTCAAAATTAATTTCCAACCCCAACTGCACTACAGCAATAGCGGTTATACCATTATATCAGATCTATAAAAAGTATGGACTGAAAAAAGTTATAATCTCCACTTACCAGTCTACAAGCGGAGCAGGTAACAGGGGCATGGCTGAACTTGAGGAAGAAACAAGAAATGTTCTTGACGGCAAGAAAGTAGGAAATGAATTATTTTCACATCCTATACCCTTTAATGTGATTCCTCATATTGATGCATTTCAGGAAAATAAGTATACCAAAGAGGAGATGAAAGTAGTTTGGGAAACACAAAAAATATTTGGAGATGAAAGTATTCCAATATCATGTACTTGTGTCAGGATTCCTACAATGAGAGCTCATTCAGAAAGCATTGTTGTTGAGACTAAGAAGCCTGTAAAGGCAGAGGATGTAAGGAAGATATTTGGAAAAACTCCTGGAATAGTTGTTAGAGATGATATTAAAAATAATGTTTATCCTATGCCTTTAACATCCAGTGAAAAATATGATGTAGAAGTAGGTCGGATAAGGCAAAATCTCATCTTTAAGGAACATGGACTGGAATTTTTTGTATCTGGTGATCAACTTCTGAAAGGAGCAGCATTAAACGCTGTTCAGATAGGGGAATTGGTTGTTAAAAGATTTAAGTAGATTAGAAATCTAAATCTATTTATCCAGTATTCTCATATAAAACGGGTAACCGTGCACTGGATTTCCCTTTTCTGTTTTAAGAGCTGCTAATTCTGGGAGTATGTTTTTTATTGTGCCGAAAGGAAGAGGCTCATGTGTTATAATGTCTGGCAGGCATTTTACTCCATTTACTTCCATCTCATATTTTGGACCTCCCCTCTGTATAGAATTTTTAATATTCCATTCATGCTTGGAAAGAACATCAATAACACTATGCAATGCACTCGGAATATGCTGCAAGTATAATCTAAGATAACCTTCTGTTACAACATTACTCTGGTCTACAATTTTCATATCATTGACATCAACTTTTATTTTTCTTATTAGTCCGGTTCTTATCATTTTTGCTGTTTTTATTATGTCGTAATATACTGAAAATGCAGTAGGACCCTGGCCTGCTCCTTTGCCAACATTGAAATATTCATCAAAAGGTGTTCCCTGAATGCGGATTGCGTTGAATTCATCATTTACTTTTGCCAGGCGATGAGATTTTTTGATTAAAGCAGGATGCACCCTTATATCAATATCTCCTGTTTCAGTTTTTCCAGCTATTGCCAACAGCTTTATAACATAACCCAAATCTTTAGCATATTCTATGTCCATAGGTGTTATTTCAGTTATGCCTTCGCAATAAACCTCTTTTGGATTAATCCATTTTCCAAAAGCTAATGATGCTATGATAGATATTTTTTGGGCAGCATCATTTCCTTCAACATCAAAACTAGGATCTGCCTCAGCAAAGCCTTTTTCCTGTGCGATTTTTAAGGCACTTTTGTAATCCATTCCCTCGCTCATTTTTGTAAGAATGAAATTTGTTGTTCCATTTAATATTCCTGTTATGTTTGTGATTTTTCCCAGGGTTAGCTGGTCAAGCAAAGGATTTATTATTGGAATGCCTCCCGCAACTGCTGCCTCAAAACCTACATTTACATTATTTTCATCTGCAAGCTTGAAAATTTCAGAACCGTATTCAGAAATAACTGCTTTGTTTGCAGTAATGACATGCTTTTTATTTTTTATGGACCGGATTATATACTTTTTTGCAGGCTCATAACCTCCTATAAGCTGCACAACTATGTCTATGTCAGGATCATCGATTACTTTGCTGGCATCTGTTGTTATATTTGAAAATTCAGGCTTTCTTGGTTTTTTTGGATCTTTGACTACTATAGTCTTTAGGTTGATGTCCGTATTCTTGTTTTTTAAAAATAGGTCTACTACACCAGATCCAACTACGCCAAATCCTATTAATCCAACATTTATTGTTTTGTTATTGTCCATGTTAGTTATGCTGGGAAAAGATATGTGGTATATAATTTTTTTGATAAATCAATCATAGAAAAATTCAAGCAGGGCGTTATGGGCTTTGCCTATGTCTTCTTCTTTGACTATTAATATAAATTCTGGCAGGCAACTTATTGTTTCGTAAACCCGGATTTCTTTTATAGCTAATTCATTCAATATGGATGCCATCATGCCTCTGACTCTGTCGTGGCCCTCATTAAATAAAACATTAATTTCTGCTAAATTTTCTGTAACTTTAAGTACTCTCTCAGGCTTGATTACTGATAATATTTCTTCTTTTTTTGACTGGTCAATCACTATCTTAAATGTTGACCTTCCTTCAACAACCCTTAAAAGTTCTCCTGCACTGGGATTTATTTTTTCGAGTAACAAGGGGAATATTTTTTTTAAGAAAGCGAAATCCCTGGATAATGATATTAAATCCAGCCTTGATTTTGTGGATATTTTAGATTGTTTGAGCTTATCTCCGATCTCACTAAAATTTACTTTTTTTGATTCCACATCATATCTTCTAATTGCAGAAATAATAGCATGTATTGAACTTTCAGTTACTTTTTCTTTTTCTATTATTAACTGAGCTAAAGCTCTTGTATTGATTACACCCCTCTGTAAATTTTTTGTAATATCTGGGTTTTTTATGAGAAAATTGTAAACTGTGTAGGTTATATTTGTCATCATAGGTAGATATTTGTCATCCTTAATAAATTTTACTATTATTTGTCATATATTTTATATATAAACTAAATAACTAGGTGTTAAACAACTTTTTTGGTTTTTAATTGAAATTATTATTAATGAAGTGTGATGAAAAAATGGTAGAACCAGGATTAAGACCTTATATGGGGGCAATAGGATATGGCGATAGTACAATTGGAGGTATACCTTTGCCAGATATACCAGACTCTAAAGCTCTTAATGAGGGGAGTGTATTACCGCTACATATTGGATCAAGATTATTAAGACAAATTGACTATTCTAATGTAGCAGGTTTAGCAGAACTTTTGGGACCAGTATGGCAAGATACATCAACACATTTAAATGAAGCTGTACCTGGTAAACAACCTGGTGGGTTTGGAGGTGTACCTTCAAAGACTCGATATGTTGAAGCTATTGGGGTTCCTGTTGAATACAGTGAAGGAAGAGAAGAGATATTAGCAGCACTCTCTGCTGTCAGAGATGATGGTATACGAACAACATGGATAGCAAAAAATGGTGAAGGCAATCATGTTGTTTTGGCAAAGGGACCAGGATATGGAGTGAAAACTGTCCCTTATCCAGAAACACCTACTGAGTTGCAAGGAAGTTGGGAAACTGCCCGCAATGGAACTGGTGATCTTTTTTCTGCCCCATCTGATGATTTCGTTGTAAGTGGAGTTGTTCCCAGTTCAGAGGAATTTACAGTCAGAAAAACTTTAGATGATCAGTTATGGGGAATAAATAAAGACTTGTTTTATTAGAATAATTTACCTTCAATAAATTTTATTTTTTACATAATATTTATAAAAACAAAAACAATTTCTAAATTTTAATGGTTAAATCTAATAAAAATTCTGAAGAAAAAGAATTATTCTGGGCAGACCAGTTGGCAGAGCAAATAATTAACAGGAAGAAGTTTCATTATGTTGACAAAAAGGTTTCTAAGTTTGATGTTTTTACAGTTAAGACTTCTGCATCTTTGTCTGGAGTGCTGCATATTGGAAGGCTGAGCGATACAATCAGGGGAGAAACAGTTTACAGGGCTTTAAAGGATGCTAAAGTTAAAGCTAAGTTGATATGGGTTGCTGAAGATATGGATCCTTTAAGGAAAGTTCCTAAGGGTATTCCAAAAGAGTTTGAAAAGTATCTTGGAATGGCGGTAACAGATGTTCCTGATCCTGATGGGAATTATGATAATTATGCTGAAAGGTTTAAATCAGAATACTTTGAGGTTTTGGATAGGTTCATCACAACAAAGATGGAAAAATTTTCCATGAGGGAAGAATACAAGAAAGGGAATTTTAACAAATACATAAAAAAAATTCTTGAGAAAGCAGAGGAAGTAAGGGAGATACAAAACAGATACAGGACTAATAAACTTGCAAAAGGCTTTATTCCCTGGAAGCCAATATGCGATGATTGCGGAAAAATTGTCACAACAAATGTCAAAGAATTTTCTAATGGGATTGTAAAGTACCAATGCAAAGATTATGATTTTGAGACTGTGACAGCTAAAGGTTGTGGGCATAAAGGGGAAAATGACCCTTTGAAAGGCAATGGAAAGTTATTGTGGAAAAGCGAATGGGCAGCTCAATGGGCACATTGGAAAATTGCATCAGAAGGCGCTGGAAAGGAATATCAAGTACCGAATAGCGCTTGGTGGATTAATGCAGAGATTACTGAACGCGTTTTAGGATTTCCAATGCCAGAGCCTATTTTTTATGAGCATTTGATGATTGACGGGGAAAAAATGTCTGCTTCTTTAGGGAATGTCGTTTATCCTAAAGACTGGCTAGAGGTTGCTAATCCTGAGCTATTAAAGTTTTTTTACAATAAGAGAATAATGAGGACAAGAAGCTTTTCATGGAAAGATTTGTCAAAGCTTTATGATGATTATGATGCTCATATGAATGTGTTTCTTGGCAAGGTTGAGTTGGATAATAAGAAAGAAGAGCAGCATATGAAAAGGCTTTTTGAGATAAGCCATGGTAAGGAAATTAATCCAGTGAATGTATCCTTTGCTCATGCAACCATGGTTGCGCAGATAGGCCCAAGTGAAGAGGATGCTATAAGGAGCATGGAAAAAACAGGGCATTATGACAAAAAGATGCATGATGCTATTTTTGAAAGGGTTAATAAGGCAAAAGTATGGCTGGAGAAGTATGCTCCGGATGATGTCAAGTTTACTGTACAGGCTACTGTTCCAGAAGGCTTGAAATTGGGTACAAAGGAAAAAAAGGCTTTGCAGTTGGTTGTTAAGGCTCTGGAAAAGAAAAAATGGAATGAAAAAACATTGTTTGAAGAGTTTTATAATATTTGCCAGAAAGTTGATATTAAGAATACTGATTTTTTTAGGGCTGCTTATAATGTTTTGTTGAATAAAGAAAGAGGCCCAAAACTAGCACCTTTTATACTTGCTTTAGGCAAAGAAAAGGTTATTGAGTTGTTTGAGAAGGTTTGACTTTTTCCAAAAAGTTTAAATATGAGTTAATTACTAGGAAATAGTTGCAAAGATTTATGGATGAATGATTGATATTTTAAACGAAAAGTTTATATTCGATAAGAAAAATAATAATTGATTGAAAATGGCTGAAGAACCAAAAGCTGAGGTAAAATATCTGTCAGATTTAGGGCAAGCTGAATTATATAGGAAAGGACTTGCAAGAGCTATTCAAACTAACAGTGTAACAGATAGGTCTGAACTTGTAAAACTTATAATGGGTAGTGCAAATACAAAACTTAGAACACATTTTGCTGGCGGGGACGAAAGACATCGTTTAACTATAAAAGAATTAGAGGACATGTTAGATGAGTTCAAGGTAGAAATTGAAGAAGCAGGGGGTATTGATGGTGAACTTGCTGGCAAGATTGCAGCTGAATATCATACTAGAGCTCATAGAATTTCACACGGTCAATATGTGCATGCTTTGAGGTCAATGGATACAGCAGATGCAAAAAAGTCACTTAAATATGTAGCAACTTTTACTGGAAAAGAACAACATCATGGAAAAATTGACAAGATGCAAGATTGGGATAAAATAGCAGACCAAACACAAGTTTATCATTCAGCAGGATTAGAAAAAACAGGCGAAATGGTAGGAAAGGGACAAATTAAAAGAACTAAAGGCCTTGTAACTTATAAATAATGATACCTTTTAAATCATTTCTTAAGTTTTTTGAAATTTTATTCTAAAATCACATTGTAACTTTACCATTTTTTACACTCTAAAAATAGGTATTAGTCATTAAGCTCCACAACACTTCTAAAACCGAAACCTTTATATACTAGTTTTACCACTATTAAATGGTCACAATATAGGGTGGAAAATGGCATTACATACTAGTCTTGGAACCGATAGTAAGACAGTTTATACTAGTCATTATAATGAGCCTATGCATTCTGGAAGCACGTTAGATGTACTTGAAAATGGCTATACTGAAGCAAGTAAAGCATTAGTTCCATCTCCAAGCTTTGCTTTTAGGAATAAATGTACTGCTCAAACACGGTCAGAATTAATGGATTTTTCTGTAGAATATACTGATATAGGTGATTATGTTGTTTTTGCATCTGCTAGTAATAAGTATAGGTTTCATAAATCTGATTTGGCTAAATATGGCATGATCCATAGTCCGGATGAAGATATGGATGAGATGGATGGCTGGATAGGAGCAACTGTTGGAAACCATGCGATAGAATGTGTAGAGCCTAATGCAGAAGAAGGATTGTTTTCGCTGCCAGAGCACCATATTGATTACAGTAGTTTTGGAATGACTGATGTGAATCTTCCTGTTAAGCACTTATTTGGCACTGTTCCTATTAATATGGTGGGATATTATTTATCAAAAATTGCTAATCTGGAGGCTGATTTAAGAGATGTTATTTTTGAGGATTATTTTGTTGATGGCGTTGGTTTTAATTCTGAAACAGTTACGATGTTAGAATCCTTGATTGGGGAAGGATTTGAGCCAAGAGAAATTGCAGCAATAGGTGTTGAAAATTTAGATAGTGCAATTGCAGCCACTTATCCTGGTGAAAAAGCAGTGTTAGTAGCATCAAAAGATATGTATGATAAATGTCTGGCTATTGCAGAAGCTTACGGGATGACAGGAGATGATGCTGTCAAGTTTGCAAAAAGAGCAATATGGTATCATGAGCTTCATCATGTATTTGACCAAAGAGAAGGGGTAAGTAAAACACATAAAGAAATTGATGATGGTGAATTTTTTGCTGAATTTTTTGGCGAAAGAGCATCTATACTGGAGGGTAAAATATCAGAATATTACAAAGCGTTGGCAAGAGAAAATGAAGATTATGCACAAGGCTATAGGGACGGAAGTATAAAAATTTCAGAAGGAAATTCCCTAAATTCCCGGGTTACAACTCTAATAAATAAATATGCATCAGAAGCAGAAGGTATGGGTCTGGAAGGAAAAGAAGCAAGGGCTTATGTGGCAACTCAGTTAGAGGAATATGTTTCAAAATCAGGAGAAGAAAGTGAAGGTTCAGAATCAAAACCAGAGGCAAAAAGTTCAAAGTATAGTAAACGTGCTGCAGCAAAGAGTAATGCAAAAGATTCTGGAGCAGATTCATCTGATGATGCAACAGAAGAAGAAGGTGATGCAGATGATGATAGCGGAGATGGAGGAGCAGAAGAATAAACTTCCATTATTTACATAATCTTAGTTGCATTTTTCATATTTTTTACATAATTCCCTATCTTATCAAGCATTCTCTTTTTGTTGTTTATATTTTTTTCAATCAAATCCACAATAGCGCTGCCAACAATAGCTCCGTCAGCACCTGCTTTTATAACAGATTTTACATGTTCTGGTTTGCTTATGCCAAAACCTACACATAATGGCTTTTTTGTAAATTTCCTTACTCTTCTTACTAAATCTAAAGTTGATTCTTTTAATGAGGCTTTTGCGCCTGTAACGCCTAATCTGCTTACTACGTAAACAAAGCCCCTGATTTTTTTGTCTATTTTCTTCAATCTTTCATTTGAAGTTAAAGGGCTTACAATAAAAACAGTGTCAATTTTATGCTTTCTTGCTGCTTTAGCATATTCATCTGCTTCTTCCGGAGGAACATCTGCTATGAGTACAGAATTTATTCCTGCTTTGGAAGTATCAGAATAGAATTTTTTAATCCCGCGCTGAAAAACTAAATTTCCATAAACTAACAGTCCAATAGGAATTTCATTATTGTATTCCCTTATGGATTTAATAAATTGAAATGCTTTATCTGTATTGAATTTATTTTTTAATGCTCTGTTGTCTGCTGCCTGTATTGTAGGGCCGTCTGCTATGGGGTCAGAGAATGGAAGACCAAGCTCTAAAATATCAGCACCAGAATCAATTATTTTTTTTACTATTTCCAGGCTTGTTTTATAATTTGGATCTCCTATTACTGTAAATGCAACTAAAGCTCGCTCTTTTTTTCTTTTTAATTTCGAAAATACTTGATTATAGGTTTTCATTTTAATTTTAATGCCTTAACTGCCGTATCCATATCCTTATCGCCACGTCCAGATAAATTAATAATGACTAATTTGTTTTTTAGCTTACCTGAGTTTTTTATGACATAAGCAACTGCGTGTGCTGATTCAAGAGCTGGAATAATTCCTTCTGTTTCGCTTAATAGTTGAAAGGCTTGCATGCATTCTTTATCTGTTGCGTAAGTGTATTCAGCGCGTTTTTTAGCCTGCAGGAAAACATGTTCAGGACCAACTGCAGAATAATCCAAGCCAGCTGAAATAGAATGGGTGTTAAGTATCTGGCCAAACTTGTCCTGTAAAACCAAGGTTTTTGTTCCATGAATTATTCCTAATCTTCCGGCTTTTTTATCTGCAAACCTTGCTGCATGTTTTTTTGAAGCAATTCCATAACCACCAGCTTCTACACCAATTAATTTTACATTTTTGTCTTTAATAAATGCCTTAAATATTCCAATTGCGTTACTGCCTCCACCAACACATGCTACAATATAATCCGGCAGTTTTCCTTCTACATGCAATATCTGTTTTTTTGCTTCTTTGCCGATAATTGACTGGAAATGCGCAATCATTGTTGGGTATGGATGCGGTCCTAGCACTGATCCCAGCAAATAGTGTGTATCCTGAACATTAGCAGTCCAATCCCTTAAAGCATCATTAATAGCATCTTTCAATGTTTTTCCACCACTGGAAACAGGATTGACTTTAGCTCCTAATAGTCTCATTCTGTGGACATTTAGCTTTTGCCTTTCAATGTCTATGGTTCCCATGTATATCTCGCATTTTAATCCTAATTTAGCTGCAGCAGCTGCAGTTGCAACACCATGCTGTCCAGCTCCAGTTTCTGCTATTATCCTCGTTTTCCCCATGTATTTTGCCAGTAAAGCCTGCCCTAGAGCATTATTTATTTTATGGGCTCCTGTATGGGTTAAATCCTCTCTTTTCAAATATATCTTGCAGCCTAATTTTTTTGACAAATTAGAGCAAAGCGTTAAGGAAGTTGGACGACCTGCGTAATCTTCCAGTAATTTAGTAAATTCTTTATTGAATTTCTTATCATTCTTATATCTGGCAAAAGCTTTTTCCAGCTCTTCTACAGCAGGCATTAGTGTTTCTGGAATGAAAATTCCGCCATACTTGTCAAAATAGCCTTGTTTGCGTTTCATTTTGCAGCCTCAATAAACAACTTTATTTTTTTATAATCTTTTTTCCCTAAGCTTTTTTCGACTCCTGATGAAGTATCTACTACATATGGTTTTAATCTTTTTATTGCTTTCTTAACATTTGTTGGGTTTAAGCCACCAGATAAAAAATAATTCTTCTTAATCCCCTTTAATAAATTGAAATCAATAATTTTTCCAGTACCACCGTAGTGCCCTTTTTTGTATGCATCAAACATCAGATAATCAACATCGAACTTTTTTATTTTTATTAAGTCATTTTTATTTTTGATTCTTAATGCTTTAATTACCTTCTTTTTTGTTGCTTTTTTTACTTCTTTGCAAAACTTTGGGCTTTCATTGCCATGTAACTGTATATAATCTAAATCAATATCTTTTGAGATTTTTTTGATGTTATTTAATGTGCTATTGACAAATATACCCACTTTTTTGGCTTTTTTTGGTGTATTTTCAGCAATTTTTCTTGCTTCTTTTAATCTAATATATCGTGGAACTTTTGTGTAAAAATTTAATCCAATAAAATCAGCACCTAAATTAATTGCGTCCATTGCATCTTTATAATTCGTTAGTCCGCATATTTTAACTAAGGTCATTTTGTTAAAGCAATAATTTCATTTTCAATATCGTCTGAATTCATAAATAACGAACCAACCAATATTGCATTTACTTTGTCTTTAATTTTATTAAGGTCTTCTTTTGAAGATATTCCGCTTTCGCTGATTATTATTTTGTCATTTGGTATTTTGTCTGCAAGATTTAGTGTTGTGCTTGTATCAATTTCTAATGTGTCTAGGTTTCTGTTGTTAATGCCGATGATATCTATGTTTTTTATATTTATTATTTTATTTAATTCTTCTTCATTATGTACTTCTACTATACAATCCATTCCAAGACTCTTTGCAATTTCAATATAATCAATTATTTGGTTATTTGTTAATGCAGAGACAATTAACAATATGGCATCAGCATTATTGAATCTTGATTCATAGATTTGGTATTCATCAATAATAAAGTCTTTTCTTAAAATTGGAAGATTTGTTAATTCGCTTATTTCTTTTAAATCGCTTAAACTTCCATTAAAAAATTTCTTGTCTGTTAATATAGAAATGCAGTCTGCATGTTTATTATAAATTTCAATAATTTTTTTGATATCAAATCCCTTATTTGCAATGTTTTTTGATGGAGAAGATCGCTTGAATTCTGCAATTAAATTCAATTTATTTTTTTTTAATGCTTTTTTAAAATCTTTTGCTGATTTTTCCAATTTATTCTTGAAACTATCTAAAGGAAAGTCTTTTTTACTTGCTTCAATTTCTTTTCTTTTGTTTTCAATAATATCTTTTAACATTTTTATTTAATTATTTTATTTTTTAATTTTAATTTGTTGAATTAGTAAATTTCTTTAACGCTTCTAATTTCTTAAATGCATTTCCAGAATCAATTGATTGTTTTGCAGCTTCTATGCCTTCTTTAAAGCTATTTACTTTACCGGATGTATAAATTGCTGCTCCGGCATTTAGCAAAACAATATCCTGTTTAGGGCCTTTTTCTCCTTTTAGAACACCCTCAATTATTTTTGCATTTTCCTTGGCATCACCACCAACAATACTATTTAATGGACTGATTTCAAAACCATAATCTTCCGGGTTAATGTCATAAACCTTAACTTTGCCATTTTTTAGCTCTGCAACTTTTGTTTTGCCTGCTATGGTTATCTCATCTAAGCCATCGCCATTTACAACCATTACATGCTTGCTTCCTAAATTTTTCATTGTATTGGCGATATCTGTCAATAAAGTTGGATCAAATATTCCAATGACTTGCGATTCAGCACCTGCAGGGTTTGTTAATGGCCCTAGAACATTGAAAATAGTCCTTACGCCAGTTTCCTTTCTTGCAGGCATAACATGCTTCATTGCCGGATGGAAGAGGGGAGCAAACATAAATCCGATTCCTACCTCTTCAATGCATTTTTCAACTTGTTTTGCCTGCAGCTCTATATTTACTCCTAATGCTGCAAGCACATCAGCACTTCCGCATTTTGAGCTTACAGATTTGTTTCCATGCTTTGCTACTGAAATATCCGCGCCTGCAGCGACAAAAGCAGCTGCAGTTGATACATTGAATGTATTTGAAGCATCTCCACCAGTGCCGCAAGTATCCACTAAAAATTCAGCTTTTGGTTTTATTGTGCTTGCTTTTTGCCTCATAACCTTGGCGCATGCTGTTATTTCATCAATAGTTTCTCCTTTAAGCCTTAAAGCTATTAAAAATCCGGCTATCTGAGCATCTGTAGCTTTGCCTTCCATTATTTCGTTCATGACTACTTCTGCTTCTTTTTGAGTAAGGTCTTGTTTTTCAACGAGTTTGGCTATTGCTTCTTGAATCATTTTACTGCCTCCAATAAATTCTCAATAATTATCCCACCAGTTGGTGTTAGTATGCTTTCTGGATGGAATTGTACACCTTCTATAAAATGTTTTTTATGCCTTACACCCATCACAATATCATTTGTTTTTGCACAAACTTCCAGCCCATTAGGTATTTTAATTCCAGCTAATGAATGGTATCTTCCGGCTTGCAACGGATTTTCCAGGTTCTTGTAAAT
Source organism: uncultured Methanosarcinales archaeon (assembly GCA_964466175.1). GTDB lineage: Archaea > Nanobdellota > Nanobdellia > Woesearchaeales > GW2011-AR4 > JACPJP01. Next base: position 16,034 of record CAYXMT010000002.1, read on the forward strand.
TGTTTTATTATCATGAGTTATTTTAGATGGCTTTCCATGCAGCACCTCAGGAGCTTTATCAACTATGCCGTCAAAAGCTTCTATTATACATTGAAGGCCAAGGCAAACACCGAAAATTGGTATTTTTCCTGCATATTTTTTAATCACACTTATTGAAATGCCTGCATTTTTTGGAGTGCTTGGACCCGGTGAAATAACTATCAGTTTTGGGTTGATTTTTTTTACAATATTTTCAAAATTTTTCATCCCAATATTGTTTCTATATACAAAAACCTTGCAGTTTCTTTTCTCAAACTCATCAACTAAATTATGAGTAAATGAGTCAAAATTATCGATCATAAGGATGTTTGTTTTAATCATTTTCAATTGCCCTCAAACAAGCAGCAGCTTTATTTTCTGTTTCAGTAAATTCACTTTCAGGATTAGAGTCATAAACAATTCCAGCGCCTGCCCTTATGTAAGCCTTGTTTCCTTTGATTCTTATGGACCTTATTACAATAGTGCTGTCTAGGTCTTTATTCGGGGTTATGTATCCAACTGCACCCCCATAGAAGCCGCGCTTTGTTTTTTCATACTTTCTTAACAGTTTCATGGCTTCTACTTTTGGAGCTCCGGTTAATGTTCCCATATTCATTGTTGCTATATATGCATGCAGTGCATCTAAATTTGATTTTAAGATGCCGCTTACGTTGGAAACAAGATGCTGCACATGAGAATATTTTTCAACAACAAAAGGCTCATTAACATATCTTGTTCCTGGTTCTGAGATTTTCGCAACATCATTTCTTGCCAAGTCAACAAGCATTGTGTGCTCAGAAACTTCTTTTTGGTCAATTTTCAATTCAGTTTCATATCTGGAATCAAGATCTGAATTAATTTTATTATTTACTATGCCTCTGGGTTTTGTGCCTGCTATCGGCCTTATTTCAGCTATCTTTTTTTTATCACCTTCTACTCTTAGGCTCATTTCCGGAGATGCTCCAAGAAGCAGACCATTGCTGTTATTGATAAAGAACATGTAAGGGCTTGGATTTAGCTTTCTCAATTTTTTATATATATCCAAAGGTTCTTTATTAAAATCAGAGATGATTGTACGGGAAATAACAGCCTGGAAAATATCACCAGCAATAATATGGTTTTTTAATTTTTTAACTTTATCCATGAACTCTTTTTTGCTTGTATCGCTTTTGACATTATTTTTTGAATTTCCAGTATAATTATTCTTTTTTGGAATATCCTTATTTGTTGTTTCCCTGTAATTTTTAATTTTTGACAAACATTCATTGTAAATATTATCTTTGTTGCTGTCTGTTATTAATGCGTTTGCAACAAAATATGTCTTGTTTTCCTTGTGGTCTATAAGGAATAAGTTATCAAGAAAATAAAACAGATAATCAGGGTCCTGCACAATGTCTTCTTTGTTTTTTGGCAAATCTTCAAACTGGTCAATAAAATCATAAGATATTGAGCCAAATAATCCTGCATAAGGAATGAATGGTTTTTTAGTTGCTTTAAACTTAAAAGCTATTGTCCTTATTATATTTGAGTGGTTTGTTAATTTTAATCTGGCTTCTTCGCTTACAAAGCCTCTTTTTGGCTTTAATTTTCCTGTGATTTTGTCTTTTTTATACACTACCTTATCGCAAAAATCAAAATCACCTTTGAGAAATTTAATGAATCTCTTTCCTAAATCATTTAATGCTGTTATTTCAAAATCTTCATTTTTTCCCTGCACTTTTAGGCATGGCTCTGCACTTCCTAAGCTTCTTTCCCCGTATTTTAGAATTATATCAGCAGATTCCAGTAGGATGCAGTTCTTTTTGTTTCCGTAATCAGAGAGTTTTGCAAAATATTCTACGGGTTTTAATGCATATGGCAGTGTTTCTACTATGGGTACTATATCTCCAACCTTTGCATTTTTTATCAAACTAATAGTGTTTTTCATTACTCATAGGCTTTGATACAACTATATAAATATTGTGGCATAAAATAGTTAAATTTATAAACTATGACGTATTTAGGTCTTTTATGACACAAACTATAAGTGAGCAGATAAAGAGCTTTTTAGACAATGATTTTATCATAAGGAAATGCCTGTTTAAGAACATAGTAAGTTTAAGAGCATTATCCAGGCATATTATTCTGAAATTAGGATTAAAAGAAAGAAATTTAGATGCAGTTATAAGCGCTGTAAGGAGATATAAAAAAACTGGGAAAGAAGAAAGTGATGATAAGTTAAGAAAGTTATTTTCTAAAATTAAGGTAACGACAAGGAGCAATATTGTTGATATAAGGGTTCAAAAAAATAAAAGAAGCGTTGAGAGCATAAGCAAATTAAATTCTATAGTAGATATTGAGAAAGGAGAAATTATAAGGGTTATTCAGGCAGAGCAGAGCATAACAATGATAATTGATGAAAAGAACCTGGACAAATTTTACAATATTTTCAACAAAAATGATATAATTTCTTTGGATAAGAACTTAGTTGAGATAAATCTGCAGTTTACTTCAGAATCCCAGAATATTAAGGGCATTGTTGCATTAGTAACTTCTTCATTAAATGCAGAAGGGATTACTATTGTCGAGATTATGAGTTCTGCTCCTGAGCTTTTGATTATTGTCAAAAAAAAAGGCTTGTTAAAAGCTCTGAATGTTGTGGATAGTTTGCAGAGTTCGCTATAATAAACAGTTAATTTTTTAAATTGAAATTGATTTTTTCTACTTATGTTTGTGCAAGAAAGTGAATGGATTAGAGATGTTTTGGAATCTCATGTAGGAATAGTAGAATCTGCATTGGACATAGGCTCTGGCGATAAACGATACTTACAAAAACCTGCAATAAAATTTCTTCGGGATTATTTGATGGGAAGTGGGGTGAATATTTCAACTTTGGATGTCGACCCAGGTGCCGAACCTATGTTTATTTGTGATATTGCTGAGGATATGCATCCTGATTTACAGTTACCAGGAAGTCGAATTGTTATTATGTACTAATCTTTTGGAACATGTTAAAGATATTAATAAAGTTCGTGATAATTTACAATAATTGGCAAGAAGAAATGGAAGCTATCTTTTAGTAACAGTGCCACATAGACTTTTATATCATCCTGCGCCTATAGATAATAGGTTTCGACCCGACCATCAAGAATTAGCGAAATTATTTCCTTTACTTACCCCTATTTACTCGGAAACTTTTAAAGTTGATAGAGACTATTGGAGAAACTGGATTCCGAGTCCAATTAGAAAGCCTGAAGTTTCTGGAGTTTTGTTTTCTAATTGAAATGTAGATAATTTTTAATCCTATTCTTTACTTTTCAAAACAGCTTGTGCTGCTGCTAAACGTGCTATTGGAATCCTGTATGGTGAGGCAGATACATAAGTTAATCCTGCTTTGTGGAAGAATTCTATAGATGATGGGTCTCCTCCATGTTCTCCGCAGATTCCCAGTTTTATATCAGGATTTGTTGATTTTCCTAACTTAACTGCAATTTCTACCATCTTACCAACTCCTGATTGGTCAAGGCTCTGGAAAGGGTCTTTTTCATATATTCCTAATTCAACATAATCTTTCAGCAATTTTGCTGCATCGTCCCTTGAAAATCCGCAACCCATTTGTGTAAGGTCGTTTGTTCCAAAAGAGAAAAACTCTGCTTCTTTTGCAATCTCATCAGCAGTCATTGCTCCCCTAGGCACTTCTATCATTGTTCCTATTTTGTAGTCTATCTTTTTTCCTGTTTTTTCAATAACCTCTTTTGCTACTTTTAATATAATCTCTTTTTGATTAATCAATTCTTTTACATCTCCAACTAAGGGCACCATGACTTCTACAGTTCCATCTGTTTTTGCAACTGCTTCAAAAATTGCCCTGGCCTGCATCTCTGTTATTTCCGGGTATTTGATGCCTAGTCTGCAGCCCCTATGCCCTAGCATTGGATTAGATTCATGCAAATATGAAATTTTATCTTTTAATTTTTCTATGGCAATTCCCATGTCCTTTGCCAACTCTTTGATATCCTTTTCTTCCTGTGGCAGGAACTCGTGCAAAGGAGGGTCAAGTAATCTTATTGTTACTGGTTTTTTACCCATTGCCTTGAATATTCCAATAAAATCCTGTTTTTGGTAAGGTAAAAGTTTTGCTAGTGCTTTTTCTCTTCCTTCTAAGTCATCTGCAAGAATCATCTCTCTCATTGCCTTTATTCTGTCACCTTCAAAAAACATGTGTTCTGTTCTGGTTAGTCCAATTCCTTCAGCACCAAACTTTACAGATATTTCTGCATCTTTTGGAGTATCTGCATTTGTCCTTATTCCAAGTTTTCTTACACTATCTGCCCACCCCATGAGGGTTGCAAAGTCTTTTGATAATTCAGCCTCTACTACAGGTATTTTGTCTTTAAATACTTCTCCAGTTGAGCCGTCTAATGTAATGAAATCGCGTTCTTTGATTATTAAATCCTTAACTTTAAATTGATTATTTTTTTCGTCGACAGATATATCTCCGCAACCAGCTACACAGCATTTACCCATTCCACGGGCAACAACTGCTGCATGTGAAGTCATACCGCCACGAGCAGTTAATATTCCTTTTGCAGCATGCATTCCTTCAATATCTTCTGGAGATGTTTCAGTCCTTACTAAAATTACGTCATGGCCTTCTTCTGCCAACTCATATGCTCGTTCAGCAGTAAATACCGCTTCTCCAACAGCTGCGCCTGGTGAGGCAGGAAGGCCTTTTGCAATTGATTGGGATTCTTTTTTTGCAAGTTGATCTAATTGGGGATGCAGCAACTGGTCTAGTTGATTTGGGTCAACTCTCAGCAATGCATCTTCTTTTTTTATTAATTTTTCATCAACAAAACCAACTGCAATCTTTACTGCAGCAGTAGCTGTTCTTTTCCCGGTTCTTGTTTGCAATACATACAATTTTCCTTCCTGGATTGTAAATTCCATATCCTGCATTTCTTTGTAGTGCAGTTCAACTTTTTTTGCAATATCAACAAATTGCTTATAGCAGTCAGGCATTACTTGCTCTAATTCTATGATTGGAAGGGGTGTTCTTATGCCTGCTACAATATCCTCTCCTTGGGCGTTCATTAAAAACTCGCCATACAGTTTATTATCTCCAGTTGCAGGGTCTCTAGTAAAAGCAACACCTGTTCCTGATGTTTCTCCCATATTGCCAAAAACCATTATCTGGACATTAACTGCTGTACCTATAAGGCCTTTGATTTCATTTATTCTTCTGTATGAAATTGCTCTTGGATTGTTCCATGAATTAAAAACAGCATCTATTGACATTTTCAATTGTTCTATAGGTTCTTGTGGGAAGTTTTTTCCTTTCTCTTCTCTGATTGCTTTTTTATATGCGTCGATGACATTTTTAAGGTCATTGGCATCTAAATCTGTGTCAATTTTAGTGCCTTTTGTAGCCTTTGCATTTTCCAGTATATGCTCAAATTTTGAATGCTTTACTTCCATGACAACATCCCCAAACATCTGGATAAACCTTCTGTAGGAATCTAAAACAAATCTTTCATTACCTGTTTTTTCAATCATTCCTTTGACAGATTCATCATTCAATCCCAGATTAAGGACAGTATCCATCATTCCAGGCATAGAAACTGCTGCTCCGGACCTTACAGAAACCAGTAATGGGTCTTTTGGATCTCCTAGCTTTTTGCCCAGTTTTTTTCCTAATTGTTCAAGCTGGTCTTCTATCTGGTCAAACATGCCTTTTGGGTATTTTCTTCCTAATTCATAAAATTCCGCACATGCTTCTGTTGTTATTGTAAATCCAGGAGGAACTGGTATTTTAAGAGAAGTCATCTCAGCCAGATTAGAGCCTTTGCCCCCTAATAGGCTTTTCATGTCTTTATTTCCTTCTTCAAAAGAATAAACATACTTTTTCATAATATTTTGGAATTTATTCAAATTTATAAAGGTTTTGATGGGTCTACAAATTACTTAGAATTACTTTTTTCGACAACTTCATTTAATCTCTTTAGTGCTTCATCTATTGTTTTGTCATCCATACCATGGCCCCTAAATCCTGCTTCCAGAGATTCATAAGCACTCACATGGCACCCAACGCAATGAAGACCAAAATCCGTTAGAGTTTCAACTACCTGAGGATATTTTTCTACTATTTCGCCTATTGTTGTGTCTTTTGTAATTTTTTGTGCCTGTTTTTGTTCCATTGTAAATACCTATTAAACAGAACTGTTTACTTTATATAAATGTTTTTGTTGGACCATAAAATATTCCTGAGAAACCAGCGGAAAAGTAAGTCATGGAAATCAAAGATTTTCAAAACCTTTAAATATCAAGTTTTGTTCTGTTTTTTATATGGGGAAAAATATTGCGGTTATAGGTGCCCAGTTTGGTGATGAGGGTAAAGGAAAGATTATAGATTTTCTTGCAGAAGATGCAGATGTTGTTGCACGTTTCAATGGCGGAAATAATGCAGGCCATACAATCATAGTTAATGATAAAACAACTATATTGCATATAATACCTTCAGGGATATTGCATAAAGGAAAAATAAACATTATAGGCAATGGAGTAGTTGTTGACCCCAAGGCTTTGATTAAGGAAATTGAGGAGTTAAGGGGCAAAGGAGTTAAGGTAACTCCAGATAATCTTATTTTAAGCGAAAATGCACATGTTATTTTGGAGAAGCATATCAAGGAAGATAAAGAAAAAAATAAGCATTTAGGTACAACAGCAAGAGGAATAGGCCCTGCTTATACAGACAAAACATCAAGATCCGGAACAAGAGTTATTGATTATGTAAGCGAAGATAAAGAATTAAAACCTTTTGTGAAAAATACTACTCTATTAATTAATAATTTTATTGAAAAAAACAAAAAAGTATTGTTTGAGGGAGCGCAAGGTTCATTGTTGGACATAGATTTTGGAACGTATCCTTATGTTACTTCTTCAAATTCCACTGCAGGAGGAATATGCACTGGTTTGGGAATTGGGCCTAAACAAGTTAAGGTGGCGATAGGTATTGCTAAAGCTTACATAACCAGAGTTGGTAGTGGACCCATGCCAACTGAACTAGACGATGAAATTGGAAAGCAAATACAAAAAACAGGAAATGAATTTGGTGCTACAACCGGAAGAGCAAGAAGATGCGGATGGTTTGACGCTTTAATTGGAAAATATGCTGCTATGGTCAATGGTTTGGACACAATTGCTTTGACAAAACTTGACGTTTTATCAGGTTTAGAGAAAATAAAGATATGTGTTGGTTATAAGCATAAAGGTAAAATCATAAAAAACTTCACAACTGATATTGATGTTCTGGAAAATTGCGAACCAATATATGAAGAGCTTCCTGGATGGAAGGAAGATATTTCTTCAATAACAAAATACGATGATTTGCCGGATAATGCCAAGAAATACATTAAAAGAATAGAAGAACTGATGGGCATTCCTGCCTGTATTGTTTCTATAGGCCCTGAAAGAAACCAAACTTTGATTTTGAAGAAAGAGTTTTTGTTTTAGTATTTTTCCAAAGCTATCTTGCCTTTGCTTGCTTTAACAATAACTTCATCATCTTCATTGAATTTGGAAAGCTTTGAGATTATCTTTGGCAGCAAAATCCTGTCTGATCTGAAGTCTAAGTTTGTAACAATCTGCTGTTGACCTTTTTCCTTGCCTGCAACACCTAAATCTGCAAACAATTTGAAGGTTTCTGTTTTTTTGCCTTTCTCAGAAAACTCTTTTGTTTTTTCATAAAGATATTTTGCTATCTTGTCAGCAATATCTATTTTTGTTGTTGATGTGATGCCCTGTAGCCCAGGACTTAAATTTGCCTCTATAACTTGGGGGCCTTTTACCGATTCCAGTATATCGACTGCGCAAATTTCAGCTCCAATGGATTTTGCTGCGTTCACTGCAATCTTTTTTGCATGGGCATCCAAAACAATTGGCTCTCCTGTGCCCCCTGCATGTATATTTGCTCTTTTTTCTCCTACAGCTGCTTTTCTCTTATACGCTCCAACTACTTGATCACCTACAACTAAAGCTCTTATATCAGAACCTTCTGTTTCAACATACTCCTGTATCAAAAATGGCTGTTTGAGGGTTTCTATTGCATCAAGCATCGATGAAGCAGCTGCAAATGAATCAGCAATCATAACTCCTTTGCCTTGTGTGCCCTGAGGGAATTTTAATATTATAGGGTATTTTACCTGTTTGAGGGTTTTTTTTGCAGCATCTATTGAAGAAATTACATATGTATCAGGCATAGGTATCTTATAGTATTGCAATGCAAGATGTGTTAGCAATTTGTCATGGCCTAGAGTAAATGTGTTCGGCTTTATAGGCATGTATGTTGTGCCGTACAAGGCTGTGGTTATAGACCTTAATAAAGGAGCATACCTAAAAGATCCTTTTGCATAAACACAATCATATTTTTTTAAAGGTTTGCCATTATACAAAATTGAAAGGCTTTTGCTTCCTAAAGTTACTTCTATGTCCTTGATGTTTACATCGTCAACTTCATCAAAGTACTTTTTCATAGACTCCAGAGTCATTACACTGCTTTTGCTTCCTAGAGACATTAATGCTGCGTTCATTTTAATTATTATTTTTTTGACGGATCAACTAAAAATCCGTGTTTTAGGATATTGACCCCAACTAAAACCATATATTTCATATGGGTTCTGTCTGCTAAAGTAAATTCTGACTTGACCTTTTTCCCTGCAAGTTCTATTTCTGCCTCTACTATGGGTCTTAGCTTATTCCCATGGGCTGATTTTATCATTTTTGATTTTATTATTGGACCTAGGTTTAATTTTGATGCCAGTTTAATGTCAATAGAGCTTCTTGTTGCTCCTGTATCAATTTTCGCTGCAATCTCCTTGCCTTTCCCGTTTCCTGACTCAAAGCTAATGCTTTCTGTCAGTCCTACTATTATGTTTCCATTTACTTTACTGTGATTTTTCATAGCGTAGAACAGGATGATTCTTGATTTATAAGGTTTTCTAATTTTGGTTTTATTCCAGTCCTTCTTTTTCATTAAACCCAAACATCAAATTCATGTTCTGGACAGCTTGTGCGGAAGCGCCTTTAAGCAGATTATCAATTACAGAAATAACTACTAGCTGGTTGTTTTCGTCAATTTCAAAACCGCCCAAATAGCAATAATTGTTTCCCTGGATGTCGTGCAGGTCCGGAATCTTATCTACTATTTTTATGAAAGGCCCATTTTTATAGAATTCTTTGAATATGCTGATTATTTCATCCTTATCTGATTCTTTCTTTAATAGGACATGCATTGTGCACATCATTCCCTGGAATGTTGGTATTACATGGGGTGTAAATGATATTTTTGTTTTTATGAATTGCTCTATCTCATACTTATGGCGATGCTTGGTTAATTTATAAGGAAGGATATTGTCTGTATAGTTTTTTGGATTGTTGAAGAAAGTAGGTTTTTTCCCTGCTCCGGAATAGCCTGATTTGCAGTCAAATACAATATACTTTGCAAGTTTTTGTATTGGCAAAGCTGGTAAAATGCAAGAAGTAGCATAACATCCTGGATTTGAAATTACTTTTGCCTTTTTTATTTTTTGCTTGAACAGCTCTGGCAGACCGTAAACTGCTTTTGTTTTTTTGTCTGTGTGTTTTGTTGCATATACTTTTTCATAAACATTTGAATCTTTGAACCTATAATCAGCACTTAAATCAATAATTTTGCATTTTAGCTTAGGCACAATTTCCATGGCGGTTTTGTGCGGTACAGCAAGAAAAACAAGATCTAATTTATTTATCTCATCGATTGAGGCATCTGTAAATTTTAATTCATCATTAAAGTCAGGATAAAGACTTTTAACTGTCTTGCCTGCATAAGTTTTGCTGTTTAATATAGCTAATTCTACTTTTGGATGATTTTTTAATATTTTTATCAGTTCATATCCGGTGTAACCGGATGCTCCCATAATGCCTACTTTGATTTTCATTTTAACACGCTATCCAATATATTAACTGAATCGTCAATTATTTTTTTGTTTATAATTAATGGAGGCAGAAACCTTAGAACATTATCAGATGCACAATTAACCAACAATCCTTTTTCCAGGCATTTGTCTGCAATATCTTTGCATGTTATATTAAGCTCAAGGCCAATCATTAAACCCTTGCCGCGCACTTCTTTAATCACTTTATGCTTACCTTTCAATTCATTTAGTTTTTTCATGAAATGATCTCCTTGTTTAGAGGCGTTTTCCATTAAGTTATTTTCTAAAATGAAATCTATAACTGCATTTGCTGCTGCACAACTTAGGTTATTGCCTCCAAAAGTGCTTGCATGGTCGCTTTTGTCAAAATCAATTCCTTCATTTGCCAGCATTACTCCAATAGGAATTCCGTTTGCAAGGCCTTTTGCAAGGGTTACAATATCCGGCTTTACATTGTGATGAAGGTAAGCAAAAAATTCCCCTGTACGGCCGGTTCCTGTCTGCACTTCATCTAAAATAAACAGAATATTTTTTTCCATGCAAAGTTTTTTTAGTTTTGCTAAATAATCTTCATCAGGAACAATAACTCCTGACTCTCCTTGCATGGGTTCAACTATGACTGCTGCGGTTTTTTCTGTTATTGCTGCTTCAACAGCTTTTACATTATTATAATCAACAAAAGTAAATCCAGGAACTACTGGCATGAATTTTTTCTTGAGATTGTCTTTCCATGTTGCAGATAAGGCTCCAAAAGTTCTACCATGGAACGCACCTTTCATGGCTATTATGTCTGTTTTTCCAGTATGTTTTCTTGCTAATTTTATTGCTGCTTCATTTGCCTCTGCTCCTGAATTGCAGAAAAAGCATTTACTAAGACCGGATAGTTTTGCAAGATTTTTTGCCAAAATTATTTGCGGCTCTGAATAGTATAGGTTGCTTGCATTAAGCAGCTTTTTTGACTGATTGCAGACTGCTTGAGAAACTTTCTTGTTTGCATGGCCAATAGGACATGTGGCTATCCCTCCAACTAAATCAATATACTTTTTCTTGTTTTTGTCGAAAACATAGCAGTCTTTGCCATGATCTATTACAGCAGGAAATCTAGCATAAGTCTGCATTATGTACTTCTTTTCCATCTCAATAATTTTTTTTGTGTCCATTTTTATATACTATTTCTGTCCCAATACCTTTGTCTGTAAAAATCTCAAGCAAAATTGAATGGGGTGTTAAGCCATTCAACAAATGCGCTTTAGGGCATTTGTTTTTAACAGCGTAAATACAAGCCTCTACTTTTGGTATCATCCCCTTGTTTATGTTGCTTTTTTTAATCTCCTTTTTGGCTGTATTAAAATCAATATGAGATAATAATTTTCCATCTACAATTATGCCATTAACATCGGTTAATATAGTAAACTTTTCTGCATTAAGTGAAACTGCGACATGCGCAGCAGTTGTGTCGGCATTTATATTGTAACTTTTTTTATCGTTTCCAGTTCCAATAGGAGAAATTACCGGGATAAGTCCAGAGTTTATTGTTTCCATTAGTTTCTCCTTGTTTATTTCTGTTATTTCCCCTACAAGTCCCAGTTCAGGATTTTTTTGCTTTACCTTAATACAGTCGTTAGCATTGACTGATTTAGTTCCGTGATGGATTATTTTTCCGGTAATTTCATTGTTTATTTTATTGAAAACCTTTTCAGCAATTTTAATTGTATTTTCGCCAGTGTACCTTAAACCATTGATGAACTTTGAGGTTATTTCTAATTTTTTCAGCTTTGCAGTTAATTCTGGACCGCCACCATGGACTATTACAGGTTTTATGCCAATGTTCTTAAGCAAAACTATATCCTCTATGACATTCTCTGATTTAGTTATGACATTGCCCCCGAATTTTATTACAACTATCTTATTATTGTATTTTTTTATGTAAGGCAGTGCTTCAATGATGATTTCTGCTTTTTCTTTTGGTTCCATTTTTTAAGTAGTATAATGCGCATTAATTTTTACATATTTCTCAGTCATATCACAACCATAAGCAGTTGCATTTTCTTTACCGTTATTAAGGTCAATAATAATTTTTAACTCGTCATTTTTCATTATATTTTTTACTTCATTAAGGTTAAAATTAACACTAGTGCCTTTATTTACAATAATTTTATCTCCAAAGTAAATACTAACTTTATTTTCCTGAAATTCTGCATTTGAATTCCCGATTGCACACATCAATCTGCCCCAATTTGGGTCATTACCAAAAACAGCGCATTTGACAAGGTTGGAGGTTATAATAGATTTAGCAAGTTTTTCTGCATCATTTTTAGTAGCAGCATTTTTTGCCTCAACCTCAATAAGCTTTGTGGCCCCTTCACCATCTTTTGCTATTTTCTTAGCTAGATTTATACAAACACAATCCAGTGCTTCTTGAAATTTTTTTTCATCGACTTTTCCAGCAAGACCATTTGCTATGATAGTAACCATGTCGCTTGTGCTGGTATCCATATCCACACTCATCATATTAAATGATTTATTTACAGAATTTTTTAAAAAAGAGATGAGTTTTTTTTGAGGCATCTTTGCATCTGTGGTTATAAAACAAAGCATAGTTGCCATATTGGGATGTACCATGCCTGAGCCCTTTGCTATTGCCCCTATTGTGAAATTATCAACCTTAACTGCAATTTCTTTTTCAGCTTTATCTGTTGTAAGTATAGCCTTTGCCGCATCAGATTTTGTTTTTAACTCATTTTTTATTTCTTTTATCCCATCTGTTATTTTGCCCATCGGCATAAAAGCTCCTATTAGTCCTGTTGATGCCACAAGAACATTATTTGGATTTATTTCCAATTCATTACCTACAAGTTTTGCCGTATCCTCAGCATCCTTTATTCCTTTGTTCCCAGTGCATACATTTGCAACACCGCTATTAACAGCTATTGCTTGCGCTTTGCCATTCTCAAGATGCTTTTTTGTAACAACAAGCGGAGCGCCTTTTACTTTGTTAGATGTATAAACAGCAGCTGCATCTGCCAAAACCTCGCTAAATATAACTGTAAAATCCGGCTTGCCAGATACCTTTAATCCTATAGTCTTTCCAACCGCTTTAAATCCTCTAGGCGCGCAGATATTGTTTTCAATAAATTTCATCTTCTTCCTCTAGAATTTCCTACTTACTTGCTTATAAGCCTCCCGGAAAGGAATTCCTTTTTTTACAAGCTTATGAGCTTCTTCTGTAGCATAAAGCTCTTTAGTTAATGCTTCTTTGCACTTTTTTTCATCGATTTTCATTTTTGATACTATAAGAACCATCATCTTAATGCAGCTTTTTACTATTTCTACTGAGCTGATAACTGGCTCTTTTGTAAGCTGCAAGTCGCGATTGTAACCAGAGATTAAGTTGCTTATCATGCTTTTGACCTTGAATTCTTCTCCTAAAACAACATGATATTTTGCTCGTACTAACTCCAATACATCAGGATTTTTCTTCTGCGGCATTATAGAGCTTCCTGTGCAGAAATCTTTTGGCAGCGATATAAAGCCAAATTCCTGCATATTAAACAGCATTAAGTCAGTTGATAATTTATTTAAGTCAAGCATAATCTGACCCAATAAATGCAGAATTGTCGCTTCATGTTTGCCGCGGCTCAACTGCGCATACATTGGATTGCTCATTGCCTCTGAAAAACCCATTAAAGATGCAGTCATTTTTTTGTCTATATTAATGGAAGGCACTCCAAAGCCAGCGGCACTGCCTAACGGAGATTTATCTATGATTGAATAAACTGCATCCAATAATTTTAGATTATCCTCAATTGAAGAAATAAAAGATCCAAACCATGTTTTTACATCTGTTGGCATGGCTTTCTGCATATGAGTATACCCTGGAATCTTTACCTTTCCGTATGTTTTTGTTGCTGTCAGCAATGAATCCTTATACTGGCCCAATAATACTTTTATTTCTTTTAATTCTTCTTTTTCATACAGACGCAAGGCAGTTAATACCTGGTCATTTCTTGAACGTGCTGTGTGTATCTTTTTTCCTGCATTTCCAATTTTTTTTGTCAGGTATTTCTCAATTGCCGTATGGCAATCTTCATCCTCTGGATTGATATTGAATTTGTTTTTTTTATTTAATTCAAGAATTTCCAATAATCCTTTTCTCAATTTTTTAAATTCGTCATTATTAATTACATTAATTTTATTCAACATTGTTGCATGCGCTATGCTTCCTAGAACGTCATATTTTACAAGTTTTTTATCTAGCAAAAAGTCATTTCCTACTGTAAATTTTTCAATTTCCTTGTTTAGGTTGTAGTTTTTTTGCCAGAGTTTCATTTTTGTGCGTACCCTCACACTAGTGTGTGCATCAATTTCAAAATTATTGCTTTCTGCATGTGCAATCTGTTTTCAGCTTGATCAAAAACTATGCTTTGCTTTCCGTCTATAACTTCTGCGGTTTGTTCATAGCCACGCATTGCAGGCAAGCAATTCATGAAAATTGCATCTTTTTTTGCGTGCTTCATTAATTTATCGTTGACCTGGAATGGTTTAAAGAGCTCTATCCTTGCTTTTTCCTGAGTTTTTGGAATATGGTAGCTCATCCATGAATCTGCGTATACTGCATCTGCATTTATGACAGCTTTTTTCGCATCATTTAAAATCTCTATTTTTGAGCCTGATTTCTTTGCATTTTTTTCTGCAATTTTTACAATCCACTTTTGAGGCATGTGTTGTTCAGGACAGCCAACTGAAATATCCATGCCAGTAATTGAGCATCCTAAAAGCAATGAATGAGTTATATTGTTGTTTCCGTCACCAACATAACAAAGTTTTAAGTCTTTAAGTTTGCCTTTTTTCTCTTTTATTGTAAGTAAGTCAGATAATATCTGGCACGGATGAAAAATATCTGTTAAGCCATTAATTACCGGAATTGTTGCATTTTCTGCCAGTTCTTTAATTTGCTCCTGCTTAAACAAACGGGCCATAATGATGTCGCAATATCTGCTGGATGCCTTCGCTGTGTCTGATATCGATTCTTTTTTGCCCAATGGGCTGTCTTTTGCATCCAAAAAAATAGCATGCCCTCCTAATTGTGTCATGCCTGCCTCAAATGAAAGCCTTGTTCTTAAAGATGGCTTTTCAAATATCATAAGCATTGTTTTGTTCTTTAAAGTATTGTAATATTTTTTAGGATCCTTTTTTATTTTAGATGCATGACTAATTAAATCAATAATGTCTGGATTGTTCCACCCTTCTAATGATATGAGGTCTTTCATTTTTTTACCTTACCCATAGCAATTTTCTGCTGCAAACCATAAAATTTGATAAAAGATTCTGCTTCCTTGCCTTTCCACGTACCACCTTGGGCATAGCTGCCAATTTTCTCGTCTATTAACGAATTTTTTGTTTTAACCTCACTAGGTATTGCACTTTTTTGGTCTATACTCATCTTTACAATTCCTGAAACCGGGTTTTGGTTTTTATCATTGAATGCATGGATATCCTTGACCAAAGGCTCGTAAAACAGGCCATTAAAAGCAAGGTCTGCCCACTCGATTTCAAGTATTGCTTTCATCTTCTGCTGTTTTTTTGTAAGCACTGCCTTTTCCAGAGCTTTGTGGGCTTCTATCAATAGCATTAGTCCGGGAGCTTCAAATGCCTGAATGCCTTTTATCCCTATTGTTTCATCTTCATAATAAATACTGCGGCCATATCCATGGGCTCCTGCTGTGTTATTCAATTCAATTAAAATATCTGAGCCGTGCATCTTTTTGCCATTCAGGGCAACAGGAATACCCTCTTTAAACTCTATATTAACGTATTCCTGCTTAGTATTGGTAACCTTTGTTATTTGCCACGAATCTTCATCTGGCTCTTTGCCTTCATCAATTTCACTTCCGGATACAGTAACACCGAAAATATTTGCATTAATGGTGTATTTCTTTACTTTCTTATCAACTTCAAATCCCTTGTCTTCCAGATACTTTATTTCTTCAGGCCTTGTTATCATTAATTCCCTTATTGGAGCTATTATTTTTAATCCAGAACTTAAGGTGTTTATTGTAACATCAATCCTAACCTGGTCATTACCTGCACCTGTGCAGCCATGAGATACGAATTTTGCATTCTCTGCTTTTGCTATTTTTATGAGGTGCTTTGCTATTGTATAGCGGTCAGAACACATGTTGGGGTAAATTCCCTGGTACAGCCCATTAGCTTTTATCTGATTGGATATGATTTCGTCAAAAATTTCTTTTTTAGCATCTACGCTAATGTGCTTTACTGCTCCAAGTTCTTTGCTACGAGCTTCTATTTCCTTTAGCTCTTCATTGCTTAGACCGCCTGTATCAATTGTAGCTGTAACTACATCAAAGCCTTTTTCTTTTAGGTGGAGCACGCAAAAACTTGTGTCCAATCCTCCTGAAAATGCTAATATAATTTTTTGTTTCATTATCCTTACATAATTATGCTTACTTTTAAAGCTATTGCCCTATCCTGGACAAATTAGACAAATATGTCTAATATAGGACATTTTAAATTGAGAAGGGAAAATGTCCTGAATAAAACCATATGTTTTATTTTAATTGCATATGTCCGAAACAAAACATTTATATATATGCTGTGAAATAATTGTTATTGAGCGGTATGTCTTTTTGGGAGAGTACCACAAAGAACAAGACATATATGCTCCCTTTTTAATATGCAAAAAGATCTTTCAGAGTGGATTGATGTAAGTAGCATTGAGATTAACAGTAACATAGCTAAAGAAATCAATAAATCAATTACTCAGGAATAAATTTTAGTTGGGGATGGTAATGGTTAATATAACTAAGCTTACAGAGGAATATATAGCAGAGCATCCTTCTATTAAAGATTGTTTAAAGAAAGGCATGATTAATTATTCTTCTTTGACAAGGCAGATATGCAAGGACCAGGATTTAGATTTAAAAAAGAACTTTGACGCTGTTTTGATTGCATGCAGGAGATATTATAGGAAAGTAGGCAAAGAAGCTGTTTTAGAGAACAAGATAATCAAGATATTAAAAGACAGCAAGCTGGAAGTTAAAAATAAAATTGTGGTTTTTTTAGTGGAGAAAAATATTTATTATGGGCATTTAATTGAACTGCAGAAAGAAATTAAAAAGAAATCTGAACTATTCCATATTATAGAGGGCTCAAGCACTATAACTGTCATAACTTCTCATGAATTTTTAGACGTTGTAAAAAAACTATTCAAAAATAAAATTATGAAGGTAACTGAAAACCTTGCTGAAATTACATTAAAAAGCTCTGAAGATATGGAGAATACACCTGGGATTATTGCTTATTTATCAACTTTATTGGCTGATAATGGAATCAATATAACAGAAACCATGTCTACATGGACTGATACTTTATTTGTGATTGACGAGAAGGACATTGCAAAGGTTATGGAATTGCTGAGATTTTGACTACTTCTAAGTAACTATTAAATAGAAAGATTTATATACTAGTTTTTACTGTATAATACTGTGTATTAATTATGTATGCAACTATTAAAGATGTTGAACCTGTACCTCAAGGAGCAGGACAATGGGTTAGAACTAGAAATGATTTAGAGAGATTAGTAGAAACACCGTTGTTAGCTGCATGTGGACAACTTTATGATAAAAATGTACCGACAAATGCTTCAACTGCAAACGCTAATAATGTTGCATTGGGTCAAGCAAACATTTCAATAGATTATGATGCTTTATCTTCTGAAAATAGAGAAATAGCTGATAAAAATTTTAGAGTAATTTCTCATGATGATGGAATAAGATCAGTTCAAATTGACATTCCAATTGAAGGGCCGGATGTAAGTGTTGATGTATTAAGTCGAAGAGCTTCGGCAGCAGCAGAAAAATTTAGATATCAACCTATGGACTGGGCACCAAGATATACATTCGATGAGTTGGTTGAAGAATGGGGTATTGATCCAGAAGGGTTAACTCCTGAAAGCTTTGTTGATTTAGGATATTTCTTTGATGTTGGTAAAGGAGTTTTTTATTTGAGTGATGAACATTTCAGAAAAGCAAATCCAAGAGTAAGAGTATTGCCTAGAGTAAAATTAGTTGATGAAGAACCAAAGAGCAGAGTCAGACTAATAGAGTGATTACTCAACAACACCTTTATCTTCTAAATAATGCCCTAATTTATTCTTTTTTGCTTCTAAATATTTTTTATTTGTTGTGGTTGGTTTAATTATCAATGGTATGCGTTCAACAACTTTAATGCCATACTTTTCCAGGCCTTCAATTTTTTTTGGGTTGTTGGTCATTAATTTTATATTTTTAATTCCGAGATCTGCTAAAATCTGGACCCCAATAGTATAATCCCTCATATCAGCCTTAAAACCCAGTTTTTCATTTGCTTCAACAGTATCTAAACCTTGATCCTGCAGTGCATAGGCTTTAATTTTATTCAGCAAGCCAATTCCACGGCCTTCCTGCCTTAGATAAATTAGAACACCTTCTTGCTTTGCTATTATTTTTAATGCTTTGTCAAGCTGCTGATGGCAATCACATCTTAAAGAATGAAAAACATCACCAGTAAGGCATTCTGAATGAACCCTTACCAGAATATCTTTATTTTTTATGTCTCCTTTAATCAAGGCAATATGATGCAGTCCTTCATTATCCTCGTAAACAACTGTAGTAAAATCACCATACTCTGTCGGTAATTTTGCAGTTTTTTTTCTTCTTATTGCTGTCTCCATATTAAAAGCGAACTTAATTAGTTATTTAAACGTTATTGAAATAAATAGAATTATACATAAATTCAAAGAAAAAACTTCTACTCTTCCTCTTCCTTCTTTTCTTTCTTTTCTTCGTCAGCTTTCTCGTAGCCCTGCATAAATCCTGCTTCCTCAGGACTCATCTCTCCACTGTCAACTAACTCTTCTCTGCCTTCTTCGTCATATACAGTTTCTTCTTCTTTTTCCTCTTCCTGTCCTTCTTCTGGCATTTTTAAATCAAATTTAAAATTTTAACAATGATTTAAAAAGTTTTCTATTAGAAATAAAAATTTTGACAATTGTAGGATATTATTGAAGCTTTGTTGTTATCCTCTAATTAAAACAAACAAATTTAAATAAACCCCGATTTTTCTAATTTAATCTTTATGATATCTCATAAGAAGTACATGGATATAGCTATACAGTTAGCTGAGAAAGGCAGAGGCTATGTGAGCCCTAACCCGTTGGTGGGATGCATTATTGTGAAAAGGGGCAAGATTGTTGGCAGAGGCTACCATAAAAAATATGGAGAAGCGCATGCAGAGATAAATGCCTTAAAATCTGCAGGGAAAAAAGCAAGAAATGCCGCTATGTACATCAACATTGAGCCTTGTTCTCATTGGGGCAAAACAAGTCCATGCACAGAAAAAATTGTAGGGGCGGGAATTAGAGAAGTCATTGTAGGCATGGAAGATCCCAATCCTATAGTAGATGGCTACAAGGAATTAAAATTCAGAGGCTTAAAAACAAGAATCGGTATTTTAAGGGAAAAAGCAAAAAAACTAAATGAAGTTTATATCAAATACATAAAGACAAAAAGGCCTTTTGTAATTTTAAAATTGGCTATGTCCCTTGATGGAAAAATTGCTACATCAACAGGTGATTCAAAATATATAACTTCCAGAACAGCCAGAACCTATGTCCACCAGTTAAGGAACGATGTAGACGCTATTATGGTTGGCATAAATACTATCATAAGAGATAATCCTATTTTAGATTCCAGATTGGTCAAGGGTAAAAATCCAACAAAAGTAATAGTTGATTCTACATTAAAAATTTCAGAAAGAGCAAAAGTTCTTAAGGACCCCAGTAAAGTTATAATCGCAACAACAAAAAAAGCACCAAAAAAAAAAATTGATAAATTGCATCAAAAAGGCGTACAGATACTGGTGCTAAAACCAGAAGCTGGCTTAGTTGATTTGAAGGAACTGATGAAAGAGCTTGGAAAATCAGGTATAACTCCAGTGATGATAGAAGGCGGTGCAGAGCTAAGCGGGAACGCAATCAAAGAAGGCATTGTGGATAAGATTCTAATGTTCACTGCTCCCAAGATAATAGGCAATGGTTTGGGCCCAATAAAAAACCTAGGCATTAAAAAAATCAACAAAGCTATTAACTTAAAGAATATTGTAACAAAGAAAATAGGCAATGACCTTTTGGTTGAAGGGGACTTATAACTAAAAACCAGCGGGAAATCAAAAAGATTTCCCAGGTATTCAGAAACTTCGTTTCTGAAACCAGCGGGAAACAAAGTTTCCTAGGTTTGCTAACCGCAAACTTTAAAAACCACTTATTTTAACTTAGTTTAGATGGGATTCAGCAAAATAGAAGAAGCTATTAATGACATTAAAAGAGGAAAACTTGTCATTGTAGTGGATGACGAAAACAGGGAAAACGAAGGTGACTTAGTTCTTGCCGCTTCTAAGGTAACAGCTGACAAGATAAATTACATGATTAAACATGCTAGAGGCTTAGTGTGCATACCTATTGTTAAGGAAAGATTAGAGCAATTAAATATACCGCCGATGGTGAACCATGACGAAATCAACAGATGCATGTTCAGCATCTCTATAGATTATACAAATGGAACAACTACAGGTATATCTCCGGCTGACCGAGCTGCAACTGCAAAAGCTTTGATAGACGACAAGTCTAAGAATGAGGATTTTGCAATGCCGGGGCACTTATTTCCTATACTATACAAAGAAGGTGGTGTTTTAGTTAGAGAAGGGCATACAGAAGCGTCTGTTGACCTTACAAAGCTGGCTGGGTTATATCCTGCTGCTGTTATTTGCGAAGTGATAAATGATGATGGGACTATGGCAACACTTCCTGATTTATTTGAGTTTTCTAAAAAGCATAATAATATGAAAATTATTACTATTAAATCTTTGGTAGATTACATAAAAGCCAATGGTATTCCTGATAAGCCGGAAGAAAAGAGTTTAGTGACGGAATAAATAATTAACTTTATAAATCGATATTCTTTACCACTACTATATGAGAGTTAAAATTGTATTATTCATATTGGGTTTATTTCTTTTATCTAGCTGTGCTTATGAACAGCCTGCAGATAATAACCAGGGCAAGGCAATGATATTTATTGTCAATAATGATGCTTCTAATGTGAAAACTTTTGTTGTTTATGGAGAGGATGATTTAGCATGGTTAGAGCAAACAAAACAGGAAAGGTATAAGCAAAATTTGAGAAGAAGTATTGATGATTATGAAGACGAGCAGGAAGAAATTGCTTTTAGGCAGAAATTTGCAAACGTAAGAAGAATTGTTGAGAATGATTTTGGGCAAAGTGAACTGATTACAGGCTATGATAAAGACTTAGATAACCCTGACTTTGAAGAAGTTGGTTCTGATTATCAACCAAAACATTTTAATAAAACCTATACCTGAATTCTCTTATGGATAAATTCAAGGAAGAAATAATAAAATTACTGAAAAAAGAATTAAAAACGGATATAGAATTAGAAGTTCCTCCAAAACCAGAACTGGGTGATTATGCTTTTCCATGTTTTTCTTTGGCTAAAGTTTACAAGAAAAGCCCTGATGAAATTGCTAGTGACCTGGCATCAAAGATAAAAAAGAACAAACATATTTCGGAAATAAAAACTATTGGGCCCTATCTTAATTTTTTTGTCAATAAGGATTCATTAACAGAAGGAACATTAGCCAGGATATTAAAGGAAAAAGATAAGTTTGGAAATTCTAATATTGGCAAAAACAAAAAAATAATATTGGAACATACTTCTATTAATCCTAATGCTTCTCCGCATGTAGGCAGGGCTAGAAATGCACTGATCGGGGATACACTTGTAAACATTATGAAATTTAGCGGATACAATGTAGAAGTGCATTATTTTGTGAATGATATTGGAAAGCAGATTTCTATGCTGGTTTTAGCTGCAAGAAACAGGAAGAATGTGAAATTTGATGAGCTGCTTAAGATTTATATGGATATAGCAAAAAAAGTAGAGAACAGCGAAAAATTAGAGAAAGAGGTATTGCTGCTTTTGAATAAGCTTGAGAACGGAGACAAAAAAATAAAGAATGAGTTTAACAAAATTGTTGATATTTCTATTAAAGGCCAGACAAAAATCTTTTCCGAGTTGGGAATTAAATATGATAAATTTGATTATGAATCCAGCTACCTATGGAGCAGGAAAACACACGAGGCATTAAAATTACTGGAAAAAACTGGAATGTTTTTCTTTGACAAAGATAATAGGTTTGTTCTGGATGAAAAAGGTTTTGGGCTTGGAATGAAAGTCCCTGTTTTGGTTTTGACAAGAGGAGACGGAACTTCATTGTATCCGTTGAGGGATATTGCATATGCTTTGGATATAGGAACAAAAGGAAATAATATTGTTGTTTTGGGAGAGGACCAAAAGCTCTATAGTGAGCAGATAAATGCTGCTTTGAAGTTGCTGGAAAAGAAGCCAAGAAAATCAGTCTATTATTCTTTTGTTTTGCTTGATGAAGGAAAGATGTCCACAAGAAAAGGGAATGTTGTTTTGCTGGAAGAGTTTATGTCAGAAGCTTTGAAAAAAGCACAGAATGAGTTAAAAAAACGCTATAAGACAGTAAATAATAAATCTGCTAAAGTGATTGGCTATGGTGCATTGAAATATGCGATATTGAAAGTAAGCCCTGAGAAAAATGTTATCTTTAACTGGACACAAGCTTTAAATTTTGAAGGTGAAACTGCTCCTTACATACAATATGCTTATGCCAGGATTAGCAGTATAATTAAAAAATACAAAAAACCATTGCCAAAAAAAGCTGACTTTTCATTATTAAATTCTTCAGAGGAAATTGAGCTGATCAAAAAACTAGCTGATTTCCCCCAAATTGTGGAAAAAACAGCTAATGAATTGAGGCCAAATACAATTGCAAATTATTCTTATGAATTGGCAAAACAATTCAATGAATTCTACCATATACATAATATCCTGAAAGAAAAAGAAGATGTTAAGAAAGCGAGGTTGTTGTTAGCTAGCTGTGTAAGGCAGACATTGAAGAATAGTTTGAATTTGTTGGGAATTGATATTCTGGAAAAAATGTAATTCTTTCGTTTTCTTGAGAAGATAGGATTTACCTGTTAAACCAAACATTTATATACTGCAGACTATAGATAAGCTATATAACATTAAAAAACTATTTGGAGGTAGTGGAAAATCAAGATTTTCTAACCTCCTCAAAAGTAATCGGAGGTAAGCTAAAATGGGAGACGGATGCGGAGGCTGTTAATTCAGCATGATAATTTAAATTAATTCTTTATTTTTTCTTTTTTTATATTTTTCTTACAAAACTAATGAATCCAGAATGTCCTATTTGCTGGGATAAAGGACGTACTTTTCTTCCATCTATTTCCCAGTTTCTTTCAATAATCTCAGAAGTCTTTACATGAATAAGATATTTATCTTTATTTATTTCATTAATGAAATCAGTTGTTTGAGGTATTGTTGGGCTGTAGGAAACCAGAAAACCTCCAACTTTTAATGCGTTTTTTGCAGATTCTATCGCATTCCATGGCTCTGGTAAATCTAATGTTACCACATCAACATTTTTTTCATCAATACCATCATAAATATTCTTGTTTTTTATTTTAATGTTTTTTAGTTTTAGAAATTCAATATTCTTTTTCACAATTTCAATGAAATCTTCCCTTATTTCGTATGTTGTCACTTCTTTTGCAATGTTTGCTAAAAAGCAGCATAAAGCTCCGGAACCGGCACCAGCATCAACAACATTACTTTTATTATTAATCCCTGTTTCTGATACAATTAAGCCAATATCTTTTAATGGAATAATCTGAGCATCCCTTTTGATTTTTTTATAGAGGTCAATGAAATCTGGATTAAAGACACTAAATTCCTTTTTTGTGTTAGAGATTATTTTTCCTGTTTTCTTTAGATCCTCTTTTTTGAAAAATCCGTGTTTTGTATGGTAATCTTTAGTTATATCTTTAATTAGGAACTTGTCATTTTTGCTCATTAATACTTTTGCCATTAGAATTTGAAATATGCGCCAATTTAAAAACATTTTTATATGAGGGGGTCAATAAATATTTTTAAGAGGAGATATTCATGCCAAAAAAAGCCAAGAAGAGCAAAAAACCAGCCAAAAAACCAGCTAAAAGTAAAAAATCAAAAAAATCTAATGTTTGTGAGTTTTGTTAAAAAGGGGTGTAAAAATGGAAAATAGCGGTAATAAATCAGTTACAAATACTTTACTTCTATCAATAGTTGTTGGAATCCTAGCTGGGGGAATAACAGCATATTTTGTTGTGCAAAACAGCATTCCGGAAATTCCAGAACGTACTACTGAAGATCTTGTTAAGGATTTTTATGATGTAGAAACTGCAGTTCATGTAAGCCCTCACGGATTAAGAAAACATATGGGAGAAGATGATACATACATCCTTGTAGACTTAAGGAGCCAGGAAGAATACTTAGAAGAACATATAACTACAGCTGTCAATGTTCCTGCATATAAGGATAGAGATCATTCTGATTATGGGGCAGTAGACAGGATAGTGAGCTCATTCAAGAAAATGCATGCAGAGAATCCTGACAAAGATTTCATAGTTTACTGTTATAGTATTCCGTGCATGACTGGAAGGAAAATCGGAAAAATTTTGGCTGATAACGGGATTTATGTAAAGCATTTAGGTGTTGGATGGAATGAATGGAAATATGCATGGACATCATTTAATCATCCTCATGAATGGGCTACAACAAGTTCTGACCAGTATATTTCAAGCGGCCCTGAACCGGGTGTTTTAAGCGATGAGCTGACAGGTACTGGTTGCCCAATAGGAAGTGATGAATTAGGATGTTGATACCATGAGGAAAATACTTTTATTTGTGTTTTTAATTTTTGGAATTGTTGCAGCTGGCTGTACACAGCAGAATGTTCCTGAAGTGCAGGAAGATGCAGGGCCTTCGGAACTGGATGATTTTGCCAAGTGCGTGTATGAAAGCGGTGTAAGAATGTACGGCCAATATACATGTTCTGTGTGCAAAAGACAAAGAGAGTTGTTTGGTTCTTCATTCCAATATATTCAGGAGATAGAATGCCATCCCAGAGGTGAAAATCCTCAAACACAACTTTGCCTGGAGATGGATATTGAAAAGACTCCAACATGGATTCTGGAGAAAGATGGAATTGAATCAGATAGACTTGCAGGATTCCAGACTTTAGAACTCTTATCTGAATTTTCAGGTTGCTCATTAGAGTGATAAAATGGTTGAACAGCTTACTTTAGGGATTATAGTTGTTGCGGCTTTAGCAGATAGCATTAATCCTTGTGTTTTTGGTGTGCTGATATTTCTATTGGCTTATATGGTCACTGTTTTCAAGAACAAAGCAAAGATGCTCCTTGCTGGTTTTATTTACACCGCTGTAGTCTATATATCTTATTTATTGATTGGAGTTGGCCTACTAGCAGCTGCACAATCAACAGGAATTATTAAGCCATTTTACTGGATTGCAGGTGCTATCGCAATACTGGCCGGAATTTTAGAGGTGAAGGATTACTTCTGGTACGGAAAATGGTTTTCATTGCAGATGATTCCAGGCGGAGCTGAAAAGATAAAAAAACTATCCAAGACTATGAAAGAGCTGGAGACTAAGCACCCACTTCTTAGCTTAGGTGTAGCAGGACTTCTTGGATTTTTTGTTGTTCTTTTTGAATTTCCATGCACTGGCGCCCCTTATTTAGCAATCATAGCATTATTGGCAGGAGGAAGTTATACTGAAGGACTGCCTTTGTTGCTGCTATATAATTTGATATTTATATTGCCATTGTTTGTTATAATTGCCTTGGTTTACTTTGGCCACACATCTCATAAGCTTGAGAAGTGGAGGAAAGAATATAGGGGATTAATGAGGCTAGGCATTGGTTTGTTTTTACTGGCGTTTGGAGCTTATTTGATAAATTTAGCTTTGAGTTTGTAAGGTGAAAAATGAAAAAAGAAATTTGCAGGAATTGTATTGTAAAGACAAAAGGCCATACAGAAGAATTTGACGAAAGGAAAGTTTATTGGTCTGTATATGCGGCTTGTGCAAGCGCACATTGTGATGAAGAAGATTGTGAAGAGACATCTGATATAGTAACTAAAAAGATTAAAAATTTCATAAAGAATAAAAAAAGAATTGATTCATTAGAAATCCGCAAGAAAGTAGAGAATGAATTGAAAAAGAAAGATGAAGAGATTGCATTCTTTTACGAGCAGCATCTTCCAAATCTTAAAAAACTTTAGAGAAGGCTGTATGAGGTTTGTAGAGATATTTCTTAAGAAAAGAACGGGCCAGAAGGGATTCGAACCCTCGACTTACAGCTACCCTCTAATTAATAGAAGGCTGTCACTCTATCCAAGCTGAGTTACTGGCCCAGTGATAGAATTAGATTTAATTATTGTTTATAAATCTTTATTTAATTTTTGTGTTTGCAAGAAGAGTTGTATATTTGAACATATACTCTCCAGTATACACTCAATCCGAAACCTTTATATATCTAATATAGAGATTTGTATACTAGTTTAATAAAGTAGTTTATGTCAGAAGGGGCATAAATAATGCCACAAGTGAGGACAAATGATCTATTCAATTGACCCATCAGCTTTGGTATTAAGCCCCTTTTGCCTTTAAAAATGGAGCCAGAACTAAAAACATTTACGGATAATGTAGATTCGTGGATTAAGCAGATTAGAAGGGAATTTGCAAGCTTTTCAGATGTTCCTCCGGTTGTTAGTGAGAATACTGACAATATACAGCATAATTATGAATTAATCTATGAGCTAAAGGACCAGATAGAGGAATTAAAACAGGAAATAAACGCTTTGAAATTAATCCAGATAATAAGCCTAAAGAAGGGTAAAGAAGTCCAGCCAAAGAATATCAGCTAATTTCGTTTTCTATTTTCTTTAGAACACTATCTACAGCTACAAACAAGTTTCTTTCCACAACTTCAGAAACAACAGGTTTTCCAGCTGTCATAAGCTGAGCGTGTATCTCATACTTTTCGCTTTTCTCTGTTTCATGCACTGGCTTCATTGTTACTTTTAAGCTCTCAAACTTGTCAGAAATGTCAGACATTCTTCTGGCATAGTTGCCTATTATTTTCTTTAACACAACCATAGAAGCACCGTCTATGTCTTTAAAACCAGAAAGTTCAATATTACCGCCTAATTGCATAGGTTCATCCATGTTAATCCGTATAATATTTCTTGGTTTTAGTATTTAAATAATTTTTGTTTAATATTGCATATCTGTTTATTTTTCAATAATCTTTAAATAATGATGATAAAACCAAAATGGAAATGGTAGTGTTATGCCAACTTAAAGAATTTGGATTAAGCTGTTTTGGATGCTGCGGGAACAGCTACAGCAATAAGAGAAAACTGATAAAGGATATTAAGAAAAATACTTTAGAGTTCAAGCACAGTGAATCTATCTATTCTTTTATGTCCAGAACCAGAGAGCTTAGAGATTCAGGTATTTGCGCTAATGTTGTGCTTAAGGATGAAAAATTTTTCTGTCCAGGGCACCCTGCATTGCATAATGGCAAAGACTTTAGAAATCTTGATCCGGATTGTGATAGGGATGATGGATGCAAAGCATATGCATTTTTTCAGGGATGGAGCAAAGAAAAGCAAAAACAATTTCTTGATTTCATTAAATCAAAGAATCTTGACAGTTTTACTTATTCTATAAAGATGGATAATGATTCTTTGTTGAAAGAGTTTGAGGAGAAAATTAAATAAAAAAATTGCTGTGAATTAGATCAATAACTCTTCTTAGAAGCAAGTCGCTAATATATACATGACAAACACCAAAAAGCGATGTTTTTCTTTCATCATTAAAACGTTTAAATTTATCTTTAGGTAAACCTAATTTTTTAGACCAGAAATTAATAACTTTCGTTTCTGGTTCTGTATGGTATAATAAATGAATTGAATTATTTATCAACTTAGATTTTTTAAAAATATTATTGTCATCTAATTCATTTAAAATGATATTTATCACGGTTGGATCGGAATTGGTTATTGTAAGTCTCCTGTAATTTGATTTTCCGAACGAAGCTGGTCCTTCTCCTTTAAGTAGTCCGAGAACATAAATCAATTTCGGAGTTAAATTAATAATATTCGGGAAAATTCTACTAACTTTTCTATTATTTTTAACTTTATAATAAACTAAGGTAGAGTTATCAATAATCTCTGCTTTTAAAGGATAAACAGAGTTTGTAGTCCAAGTCGGATAGGTATTATTACCTTTAACTAGGTTTTTAATATTAATTTTTTTGGTCCATTTTACATCAAAATAGGTATTATATGAAATTCCCTAAATGATTGTAGTATATAAACCTCACGCGCAAATGTCCAGTGCTAGTGGGATAATTATAATTTAGAGTTGAACGACGTAAAATGTAAAAAATAAAGAAAAAATAGCGGAGAGTGGATTTGAACCACCGACCTGAGGGTTATGAGCCCTCCGGGCACTCCTGATTGAGCGTCCCAGACGAGTTCGTCTAAAACTCTGCCCTACTCCGCTGTATAAAAAATAAGAAATAATGATTGTTTAAAAAGCTTATCCTTCCCTTTTATCAATTATCTGAACATTGCCTTTAAAATCAACAAAAGTTACTGTATCACCTTCATTTAATTCATTATGCAGTTCTTCTGGAGCACTTGCATCTAAAGTTTCATAGCTTACATTGTCCATTATCTGCACCTTATCATCAGTTTTGGAAATAACCTGGCCTGCTTTTCTTACGATCTCAATAATCTCAACTTTATCGGTATGATGGAGGTTAATGCTTTTCTCTCCTTTTTCTGCAAGTCCCTGGATAAATAGTTTTAGCTTGCTATGAGAATGAGTTCCGTAAACAACAACTTCTTTCCTGTTAACCCTAAATGGTTTGTTATCGTGAATAAAGTAGCTTCCCTTTTTCAGTTCTGATGCAGATGGCATTTTAATTGTATGCTTTCTTAACTTCTTCTCCAATTACCTTGATTCCATGCTCAATATCTTCTTCAGATGCAGCACCGAAGTTAATTCTTATGCATTCATCAACGTGCTTCCACTTTTTATCTTTTACTCCTGGGAAAAAATATTCTCCAGGAACAATAATTACATTCTTTTTCTTCAGTCTTGTGTATAATTCTTTTGATTTGATTGGAAAGTCCTTAAACCACAGCCACAAGAAGAAAGAACCTTCATTCATATGGATGTAATATGGCAATGAATCATCAAAATACTTGTAAATTAATTTTCTTGTTTGCTTTGATTTTTTTGCATAAAATGGCTGTATATAGTCATTGCTTACCTTTACTATCTCTCCATCTTTTAACAATGGCTTGACTAAGGCTTGTCCAATACCTCCGGGTGCTAATGATATTATTGAGTTAGCCCTGTTCAAAGCAGTTGCTATTTCCTCATTTGCAAGCATAATTCCGGTTCTTGAAGCTGGCAATCCTAATTTTGACAGACTAAATGATAAAACAATGTTTTCATTCCATTTTAATGTTGGATTAGAGAACATGACATTTGGGAACGGAGCGCCATATGCATTATCTATGATTAAAGGAATGTTGTTTTGCTTTGCTAATTTTTCTAATTTATCAGCTTCCTCATCTGTAATGACATTACCTGTTGGGTTGGTAGGCCTGGAAATGCAGATAGCTGCAATATCCTTTGTTACTTTTAATTTATCAAAATCAATATGGTATTTGAAAGTATGGTAGTCAATAATTTCAAATTTGGGCTTGCAGGAAATGAAAAAATCTTTACTTATTCCCTGGTCAGCATAACCAATATATTCCGGCAGGATTGGCAATAAAATTTTCTTTTTCTTTCTATTTTCCATATCTCCTGCTAATAGGTTGAATAGCATAAAAAAAGCTGATTGAGAGCCGTTTGCAATAGAGAGATTTTTACTTGTTACTTTCCAGCCAAATTGTTTTCTCAGGAAAGTGGCAAAAGCTTCTAAAAAATCTATATTACCTTGCGGAGTGTCATAATTACTGATTAAGTTTTCAAACTCTTTTTTGTTGTTGAGAATTTCATTCATCCTTTTCCTGAACAGCTTTTGCATCTCCGGAACATGCGCCGGAACTCCTCCGCCTAGCATGTATTTTTTTTCTTTTCCAGCGAGAGCGTTGCCTAAATCATCCATTAATTCCAATATTCCTGAATAGTTTGTAATCTTTTTCCCGAATTTTGATAGTTTCATAGGTTCATTTAAGAGCTATTAAGGTGTTTAAAAAACTTTAGTGAAAAATACTTGAATGGAGACTTAAAGTTAATTAATCTATCTATCAATAATCTTTAAATAGTGGTAAATAATTCCTTAATCTATGGGCGAAGAAGACTTAAACTTTGAGAAGAAATATGTTAATGTGAGCAGCTTACGGGAAATAGTTGGCTACAGGGGACGTATTCCCGTTGAACAACAATTTGGAAGAGCAGCTGTTTTAAGAATGAGAACAGTCGGAAGGCATTCTTTATTAGAAGTATCAGATGCAGCCCAGGAGATAGATGCTGCAAAAGCTACTGTAGCTGCAAGTAATCCTATG
>CAYXMT010000003.1:0-44203 GCA_964466175.1 uncultured Methanosarcinales archaeon
AATGAAATAAAAAATATAATTAATAAAAAATTGCCAAAAAATGATGTTTGGTTTAAGGTAGATGGAGCTATACTGCATGTCGCTTCAAATAATATAAATTCTGCAAAAAAGTTCCTGAATACTGCAAGAGATATAGGATTCAAGCGCTCTGGAATCATTTCTGTTGGGAAGAACAGGGTTACTATGGAGCTTATATCCACTGAAAAAATTGAGACTATTGTAAGTAAAAATGAAAAATTATTGATTGACGAGAGTTATTTCAAAGTTCTAATCAAAGAAGGCAATGCAAAGCTGGAAAAGACATGGAAGAAGATTGATAAACTGCATGATAAATTAATCAAATAAATAAGAAATCACTTCTTCAAAAGTATATACCCAGCTCCAACAATAAATACAGCAGTTCCCAGGAATAATATTACCAAAATTGCCATTAATGTTTTGTATGAACTTGTTCCTGTAGATGATATTTCATCTACTGGTTTTTTATCTGCTATAGACTTAGGCATTACAACTTCCACTTTTGGCTTTTCTTCCTTGACTTTTTCCTTGACATCCCTTGCAAGCTCACATTCGCCAACAGTCAGATCAACTGTTTTTGAATCAGATAGTTTGCCGTCATAGTATGTATCTATTGCTATAGGATATGCTCCAGGCAGGATGTCAGAGCTTATGGATTCTCTAATCTGCTTTGTAAACCTATTATCATCAGTGCCTTCATCAAGCTCTATATTGTCTGTCAACGAACTTATTTCCAGGCCTGCACTTGTAATCTCAAGAGTTACATCATCCTCATCATTAGAGCCGATATTTATTATTTCAGTATTAATTGATATTTGTCTTTGGCATTTTATTATTGAAGGTGTTAATGAAGACCTTATTATTTCTATTTCATGAGATTTCTTTTCAGCCTCTAACTCAAGCTCATACCTTACTTCATGAGTTGTTCCATTTTCGTCTTTTCCTTCAACATTTATTATAACATCAAATACACCCTCATCTATTTCCCAAGGTATGTCGAAATTAATTTTAATATCCTCATTTTTTCCCGGTTTAAGGTCAAATTCATCCGCATCTTCCTCTAAATTACTGCCATCATCAATGTCCTCTATTATAATCTCAACATCTATATCTTCTATTTCTAAATCTTCATCTTTTGTAAATAAGTTCTCTATTTCAAGTTTAAACTCGACCTCTAGGCCTGGCTTTATTTCTTCGGATATCATGGTGTTATTTACTACATTCTTGTCAGTTTTTCCGTTTACCTTTATATCAAGGTCGCTTATGATCAGTTTTGGCCCTTCCACCACATTTATCTGGAAGCTCTGGGTAATGTTTAAGCTGCCATCAGTTATATTGACAGCAACATCATTTAGTCCTATCTGGCTTAAAGTTGGTGACCATGAGATTAAACCAGTACTACTAGCAATGCTCATCCCAGTAGGGCTTGCTATCAAAGAGAAAGTTAAAATGTCTCCATCAGGATCAGTAGCATCAACATCATAAGCATAATCAGCACGTTCAATTGCTGATGTTCCTGGTGTGGAAGTTAATACAGGAGCGCCGTTTGTTGTGTTCGTTTCAAGGGAATAGGTTGAAAAATGAGTAACATTGAACCTTAAGATTCCATTTACCGCATCATATGTTGTGCCTGTACATACATCTCCCGGACATGAAACTCCTCCAGCAGTGTCCTCAAATCCTGATGACAGATTAATCAAAGGCGCTTTTGTAAAGTTAAGCCCTTTCATGACTATTGATGCATTTCTGTTTAATTCGGGGTAGGTAGCTGTGTCAACAGATATTAAACCCTCACTTATGTTAAATGCGTCTTCTAAACTTGCTACTCTGCTAAAGTTCATTGTTTCATTGCCGAAATCAATTCCTCCGAAAGTGCTTTGGTTTATTGTCACATTAGTTACATTTTCTCTATCAGACTGATTCAGGCCTGTAACTACAGTGGTCAATTCATCAAAGATCATTCCTGTAGTTACTGTTAAAGTCCATTCATTTCGTGCTTCTGCTCCGGAAGTATCATTTACTTTTACTGATATGTTGTAGATTCCCCTGCCTAATCCGGTTAGTGTAACGTTTGAGGAATTTAAAGCCAAAATCTCAGTTGTGCCGGTTGTATTTCCAAACCATGTGGCATTTACATTATCTCCCACATCAACATCTTCAAATGTAATGTCAAATCTCTGGATTCCAACGCCTTCTGCAATAGTCTTGTCTTCTGATGGAAAGAATGATGTTATTGTAGGCGCATCATTTGTATTAGTTACATCTATTGTAATAGTTTCTGAAGCATTCTTTGTATTGTCGTTTACTGTAAATTCAATTGTGTTGCTTCCAACATTATCATTTGTTGGTGTCCATGAAACTGTTGTCATTGAATTATTAGCGTCATTTGTGAATGAAATTGCAGTTATGTTTGAGTCAAAGGTTATGGTGTTATTATCAGGATCGATTGCAGTTATATTGAATTTAAATTCAGTGTCTTCAACTGCATTTTTATTTCCTATTGGATCTAAAGCAGGCTCTCTGTTTGTGTTTGTTACTGCAACCTGCCATTCCTGCTCTGCTGAGTTTGAATTATTATCCTGAACCTGGACTTTTAAGACATAATTTCCAGTTGCTGTAAAATTATTTATTAAATCAAAAGTAAAGTTCTGCACATAACTTACATTTACATTGTCTATAAACCAGGTATAGTTGATTGAATCACCATCCGGATCAGAAGCAGTAACTGTAAAGTTCAGGGTTTTATTCTCTGCAACAGTAGGGCTTGTATCTGTAGTGGAATTAGTTACTGTATTGCTCCAGTTCCATAAATTAATTACAGGATTATTGTCCCTAATAATTGTAAAGTTAAATGTAGATGATTTTGATGAGTTCAACAAGCTATCATTTGCCAAAACATTCCAAAAATATGTTTCATCTGCAATTAAGTCAGTTAATTGAAGATTTGTTGAAGTTGTTGTCGCATTAAATCTTATATCACTGCTGTCATTTGATAGGAATACATAGTATGTTATAACGTCATTATCTACATCTACAGATGTGCTCCATCTTAATGTAGCTGCTCCTGCAGAAGATGTGACATTAGATCCGCTTGTCGGGCTTGTTAATACTGGAACTGTAGGCGCATCATTTAAGTTTGCCACATTAATTATGATAAAATTGCTTGATGTCGTATTCGAGCTTGAATCAATGGCTGTAAATGTTATATTGTTAAGACCGATAAAGTTTGCATCAGGGGTAAAGTTTGCTATCTGGGTTGTGTTAGTCACATGTACTGTAACATTACCTGGTTGTGTGAAGTTGTATTCCAGGCTATCACCATCAATTGAGTTAAAGTACAAAGATAAATTCAAAATTGTTGAGTCGTTGTCTTCTATTATATCTATAGTAGGTATATCAGTTACAAAGATTGGATTATCATCAGTATTATTTACTGTTACATTAATATTCGAAGAATTAAAGTTTCCAGCACTATCGTAAGCTATTGCTTTCAATGCATAATTGCCATCTGGATAGTTTCCATCAGTAGTATTCCAATTAAACGTAAAATTAATTTCTGCGGAATTCAAAACTAAACCATCATTTATGTAATATTCTATCCTACTCAGGTTCAGATCAGAAGCTGAAACATTAAACTCTACAGTTCCTGTTGGATAAGAGTTATTTATTGGATTTGTAATGTTTACATTTGGATTATTATCGTCTCTAATTAAACTCATAAATGAAGTATTTGTCTGGGATGTATTCTGGCTTGTAATAGTAAAAGTAAGGTTAAAGCTGCCATCAGATCCTGGTGTTCCGCTCATTGGCAAATGAGATATTGAAACAATCTCTTTTCGGCCTGCCTCAACATATATGTCTCTTATATTTGAAGTGTTCCATAATATAGTTTCATAAATCATAAAATTTCCAACTGGGGGATAAAAGGTGAAGTTGTGCCCTACATTTCCAGTGTTATTAATAGAGAACTTTCCAACAATACCTGCATTGTCTGTTCTGCTGTAAGTTATAGTTTCGTTTGGAGAAGATATCCAGGAATCATCTGTAGGAACTTCTACTGTCAATAATATGGTTTTAGAACTTATAGATGATGCTGCAATACTAAATGTTCCGGTATAATTTCCAGGGTTAGTATATTTAGGCACTTTTACATTTACATCTAAAGTGGCATTTGTAGCTGCTGATATTGTACCAAGGCTAAAAGTAGTTACATTCAGCCAGCTGCTTTCAATAGTTCCTGAAGTAAATGTCATAGTTACACTTCCAAGATCAGAATTTCCGGTTGAGTTTATATCAAGAGATATTGTTGAATTTTCTCCATGGCTTATTATTGAGGATACATTTGGAGCTGTTGTTGCCCGAGGATTACTATCAATAGTAACAGTGCTTAGGATTGTTGGTACAAACTGAATTTCACTGAAGTTTCTGTCAGTCCAGTTCTTTTTCCAGAATATATTGTGAGTTCCTGTTGTTCCACCGTCAATTGTAACATTAAAAGTTATAGTACAGTTTTGGCTGCTGTTTAGTTCTGACGCACAACTCTGATAAGATGTAGTTGAAAATTTATCTGGTGATTCAAACGAATGAAGAATAATTCCTGTATCGTACATTCGATTGCTGCCAGTATTGTTCAAACTTACATTTATCTGGATTATTTTATCAGATTGGTTCATATCTGAGATTGTTATATCTCGCGGTGTTAATGATCCAATTGTTGAATGCTTTGTTGTAAAGTTAGCAGTTGTTGTGTTTGTGTTTCCAGCCTTGTCTATTGCAGTAAATGTTATTTCAAAATCCTGTTCTGCATTAGATTGCGTGGCAGTTTCCAAAGCTGATGTTAAGTTGCAAGAATATGTATTTCCGTCACTACTGAAATTGCCTACAGTAGTTCCGCTCAAGATACAGGTTACATTAAACAAGTTTGTATCAGTTGAATTGACAGAAGCATTAAACTTAAATCCTGGATTTGCATAATTTCTGGAGTTTGCGCTTGTTTGCGGAAGTGTTATGTTTGGTTTTGTATTATCAACTGTTATGTTAAATAATGTGTCTGTATTGGATAAACCCACAGAGTCGTTAAAGTATATTGTTATGTTATTGTAAAGGATTTCATCATATGGGCTTGTATTCAAAAGAAAATAAAATATATCTCCGCTCCTATTCATGGTAAAATTACTGTTATTGAATTCCATAATAGAAACATTAACTGTATGAACCACATCTGTTACATTTATAGTTATATTAAACAATCCGCCAATAAATGAATTGTTTGCAGACGGAGTTGCCCATTTGTTGAAAACAGGTGTAGCATTATCGTTGTTGTCTCCTGGTGTTAAGGTAGTTGAATTCAATATATTGGTGCTTCCATCAGGATACCTACCAACTGAAACGTTTTCTCCTGGACCAGCAAATAAAATGCTATCAACCAAATCTGAAGAATCATTATACAAAAAGAGACCATCTCCAGGATTATTCAAAGTGAAAGCAGTATATCCCACAACTATGCCTGTGTCATTTATTCCGGGATAAGTCTGGTTAAGAACTGCAAAGCTTCTGGAAAGTACTACAAATCCATCTGCTGCTATTGTTATATCTAAAGTAAGGTTGCTATTAGATGATTCATCTGATATGTTCCAGTTAGTTAAGCTTACTGAAGAACTACCGTTGTTATACAATTCTATCCATTCTCCATTAGATGGACTTGTCTCAGGCAAAAACTCATTAATAAAAACATCAGCACTAACAAAACTTGACATAGAAACAAGTAGTAAGACTAAAAGAAATCCCAATAATACAATTCTTTTACCAACCTTTTTCAATTTACTACCCCAACGTTTAGAATTAGATTGAAAAACCTGAATTCATTTATAAATACTATTGTAGTAAAAAGGATATTTTTTGTAGCGATAAACTGGTGGTTAAATTATTGTTTTTTCCCAACAGCCTTAACGACAAAGAAAACAATAGCGCCAATTATAATTATATTCAATAAAATCATTCCAGTCCAGAACAAAGGTTTTGCAAAAGAAGTTTCAGTAGTTGTTGTAGGGCCTAAAACAGGAACTTCTGTACTGTCAGTTATTTCTTCGTCCTGATCTCCACCAACTTCAACAGCTTCTGTTTCATTAATTTCTTCTTCATCATCCACAACTTGGTCGCCACTGCAAGCCTCAACTTCCAAATCAACTGTTTTTGACTCCCATGGGGCATCTTCTTGCAGGAAGGAAGTTACAATTATTGGGTATGTTCCTGCTTCTGTATCCTGGTTAACATTAATTATCATTTTTTTTGTGAATTCATTATCAACATCAAATGGATCTTCTTCCATGGTTATATACTGCTTTTCAAAGTTAATATATAGGTCAGAATTTATAATCTGAATGCCTGCTTCATTTTCCTCCCTTGATCCTATATTTTTCATTGTTGCTGCTAGTGTTGAAGTTCCGCTGCATTTTACCTTAACAGGGAATAAAGTTGCTTTGCTTACTATCACATTCCTGGCTTCTTTGTCTATATCCAGCTTTAAGTTTATTTGTGCTGTATGGTCATTTCCATCATTATCATCGCCTATGACTTCTATAACTACCTCATATAATCCAACATCTACTGCCAAAGGTATTTTGATTATCACATCTACATCCTGGTTGTCTCCAGAATCCAAGTCAAATTCATCTGATTCCTCTTCAATATCTTCGCTGTCATCTATTTCCTCAATTGTGACTTTAACAGTTATATCATTTATATCTATGTCATCATCATTTGTAAAAATATTTTCTATGTTAAAGTTAAATCTCAGCTCTGATTCTGGTCCTGCATTCTCATTGTCAAATCTAAGCTGTTTTCCGTCAACAACATCCAGGTCATTTCCGCTTTCAGATTTAAGGCTCCCATCAGAGCTTCTTTGAATTCTTGTTGTAAGGAACACATCAAGGTCTTCTATTTGCAAGCCTCCGCCTACAGTAGATTCTAAACTAAACAATGATTCATCTAATTCTGCTGAATCAAGTGTTACAGAGCCTAAAGTAATATTTCCTGTTGATGAAGATGAAGGAATTGTTACATTGAACTCAATTGTTTCTGTTGTATTAAAAACAAGAACAAAATTGCTCTTGTTAGCCTGTAAATTAAAACTGCTGTCGCTAAACTCAAAGGTAACGGCTGTAAGGTCATCATTGCCAGTGTTAGTTATGTCAAAAGTCTGAGTGTAAGTTGTATTAAGGCTCACACTTCCAAGATTCATTATAGTAGAAGGGCTTGTGCTTACGCTGTAAGTTGGAGTAACATTAACATTTATTTCTACTGTATCAGAAAGGCTTCCATTTGTAGCTGTCAAAGTTCCGGTATATAGTCCAGGTATTTGTTGAATATCTGAGATTGAAACAGAGAAAGTCACGCTCTGAGGAGATGTATTGTTGCCTAAGGATAAATCACTCAAAGAACTAACTGCTAACGTTTCAGTTCCGCCTGCTCTGGTTAATGTATCACTAGAAAACCCAATAGTTAAATCTTCTGTACCTGTATTATTGACTGTAAAGCTTCCGCTTGCACTTGCTCCGGCACTGCCTGTTGCATTTCCAGAGTCTTCAACAATATTAAAATTAGGCGCAGCACTTGCACTCACTGCATATAAAAGCAGAGTCAAAATTGTTATTAATGAAAATTTATTCATTTTAATCATTAGTGATATTATTCGAGAGTGGTTAATTTATATATAAATATTGTGGTTTTTACAGAAAATTTTCACATTAACCAGAAGTATTTTTGTTTTTATTAAACAATTTGGTAAGATCAATTTTTTCTTCATCTTCAAACATGTCTTGTTTTTTTTCTTCAGATTCATTTTCAGCTAAATATATTTTATTGACTTCATCTTTTACCTGCGCAATCTCTTCTTTTACCTGCTCAACTTGTTCAGGGCTTTTATCAACTTCTTTAATGTCTTCTTTTATATCGTCAATTTTTTCCTGGGCATTATCCAGTTTTTCCTGCTCCTGCGCTTCAATTTCTTCAGGTGAAACATTAACCTCTTTCATCAAGTTGTTTAAAGGGGCATTTTCATCTTTTACATCTACTCCAAGATTCGGCATTGGCCTTTTGTCTTCTACATTCTGTTCTGGATTTTGCTCTGAAGCATCCTGAGAATCAGTTCTTTGTGTTTTTACATTCAGAATACTTTTAGCTTTTTCAGCTGCCTCATATTCAGAAGCAGCAAGACCTTGTTTTCTCAAAGTCTCTGCAAGTTGTTTTATTTGGTCGTCCATTTTAGTTTGATAAATCATATCCTTTAAGCAAATGGTATTTAAACTTTTGTTTTACAAACCAAGAAATTCTTTTATTTCCTTGTTATACACATCGCCATAAGGATCAACTTTCTCCTTTGATGTCCATGCTTTTACTTTATCATTAGTCGGGTATCTTAAGTGCGGTTTTTCAGTTGTAACAGCTTCTAAAATCACCTGCGCAATCTCTTCTGGTTTTTGAGCTGCAGCAAATCTTTTTTCTCTGTTCGCAGCTATTTTTGCAAACAGGTCTTCATAGGGATTTTCTCCTGTAAACCTGTCTCCAAAATCCTGGCCAGCAATAAACCCTGTATCTACAGGGCCTGGCTCTATCATTGAAACCTTGATTCCAAATCCTTCCATGGACACTTGCATAGATTCTGTAAGGCCTTCAACTGCAAATTTTGAAGCGCAGTATAAATCTGCTGCCGTTATTCCTCTTACTCCTGCAATGCTGCTTAGATTTATTATATGTCCGGAGTTTTGCTTTCTCATTTGCGGCAAAACTGCTTGTGTAATCCTAATCAATCCAAAGAAATTAACCTCAAACTGTTTTTTTATTTTATCAATGGAAATAGTTTCCATAGGGCCCATCAAGCCATAGCCTGCATTATTGACTAAAACATCAATCCTTCCCTCTTTTTCCATTACTTCATTAACAGCATTTTTTACAGAAGCATCATCAGTAACATCCAGTTGCAGAATATTTACATTTACATTTTTTTCTCTTGCTTTGTTTTCCAGATTTTGTTTTTTATCCAAATTCCTCATTGTTGCATATACTTTATAGCCTTTCTCAGCCAGTAAAACAGCAGTTGCTAAACCAATTCCGGAATTACTTCCCGTT
Organism: uncultured Methanosarcinales archaeon; assembly: GCA_964466175.1. Taxonomy (GTDB): domain Archaea; phylum Nanobdellota; class Nanobdellia; order Woesearchaeales; family GW2011-AR4; genus JACPJP01. The sequence goes on from CAYXMT010000003.1 coordinate 9,145, forward strand.
ATAAGAACTATTTTTGACATTAATATCACCTTTAAAATAAGAGATTCTAACTCTATTAAATATTTTTGTTTATTCCTATTACACCTTCTAAACCATCATTAAACAAAATATTTATATATAAGTTACAACATTATACTTAAAAAATGGCACACTTTAATAATATGGTCTATATGATGCCCCATTCTCATAGTTGCTAGTGTGCTCTCATTGTTTAAATTTCTGATGTTTTTAATGCAATTTTCTTAAGAGCATCAGATTTCTCTATAAAAAATTAAACACAAAAAAATGAAAAAGAATTTTGAGGTGCTGAGAAAACAAGGTTTTCTGGCACCTCTTAAAAATTTATAAAGATTTTATGAGGTGAAAAAAATGAAAGGTTATGAAACCATAAAGGAAGAATTAGAAACCATAAATACAGAAGATAAAATGGAAGAGTTCCAAGACAAATAAAATGTGTATAACTAAAAAATTATACAAATTTAATTGCCATGTTCATAGTAGACATATCCATATCAAATTAAGTTAGATATACTGCTTCTTTGCTAATTAGAAGAATAAAGGATTAATCTAGCTGAGGTAAATCCGGGTCTAATTCTTCATCAGAAAATGCATTACTAAACGTATCAGGAACTTCAATTGTTGGTGTTATTTCCCCCCCTTACCAGTTCATCAAGTGTTCCTTGAAAAGACCTTCCTGGTATCTGCATGTTACCACTATCTATTGTGCCAGAAGCAAGATACTCTAATGTCTCTCGAGTTACTCCAACTAAAACTGAATTAGTATTGTCAACATCTGTAGCTCCTGCAGCTATAGACCATTGATTTATACCGGCAATAGTCATAAGACGCATTGTTGGCACTCCTTCAGGAAGATCATTCAAAACAATGCCCATATTAAATTCAAAATTAAAAAATTGTTCTACAATATCAAAAGCTGCATCTGCATATTGCTCTAAAAGACGCTCGTCTCCTGCCAAAAATCTCCAGATTTGGTCATATCTTACATTTTCTCTTGTAAGATGTTTATTATTAATTATTTCAACCCATTTTTCTGTAAGTTCAAATCCATCAATAGCCTCATACACCCCATCTGGCAGTACTATGGCCTGATTTATTACTTTGCTCCCAGAAGTAACTTCCATTAATGGCTTAGTATCATGGGTAAGCTTAACTCTTCCATCTGGATGGTAAAGAACAGGTGTACCGGTATAAAACGTATTGCTCCATCAGACCTGAGAAAGTTCCAGAAAACCATCTTTAACATCTAATCTTCTTTGCATCAAACCGGCTGTGGTCAATGGCACTAGGCCATCTATGTAAATTTCAAACAACTGATGACTAGGCTTGCCAAAATACGGATGAAAGCGACTTTCAGAACCAGGCTGATTTAAAGTCAATTCTACCATTTTTAGTCAAAAAATCATAAATATTCCAACCAATGCTCATACTTTTTTACTTTTCCATGAACTATGTCTAAGTATAATTCTTTCAGCTTTTTTGTTATCGGCCCAGGTGATTGTTTTCCAATCTTCTTGTTGTCAACGCTTGCAATAGATGTTACCTCGGCTGCTGTTCCTGTAAAGAAAGCTTCGTCTGCATCATAAACATCCTCTAATTTAATTTTTGCTTCTTCTACCTTAATACCTTCATTACCTGCAATTTCAATGATACTTTTCCTTGTTATTCCAGATAAAATATTTCCTAATTTAGGCGTTAATAATTTTCCGTCCTTGATAATAAACAGGTTTTCTCCGGGACCTTCAGCACAATAGCCTTCATGGTCTAATAATAATGCTTCATTATATCCTTTTTCTTTTGCTTCAAGAGATGCAAATATTGAATTAACATAATGACCGCATATTTTACACGAAGCATGAGTTGATTTTGGATGAATTCTTATGAAGCTGGAAGTTTTTACCTTAACTGCTTCTTCTCCAAGATAAGAGTCCCATGGCCATACAGCAATAGCTGCATTAACTGAAGCACCAGTTGGATCAAGCCCCATCTTCCCATACCCATAGAATAATATTGGCCTTATGTAGCCTACTTTGATTTTATTCTTTCTAATTGTTTCTAGGACAGCATCATTCATCTTGTCTTGCGTATAAGGAACTTTCATGAATGAGCACTTTGCACCGTCAAACAGTCTTTTTATATGGTCTTTTAACCTAAAAACAGCAGGGCCTTTACTTGTTTCGTAAAACCTTATTCCTTCAAAAACTCCAAGGCCATAATGCAATGTGTGTGCAAGTACATGTACCTTAGCCTTGTCCCAATCTATAAATTTTCCATCCATCCATATATATTTTGTTTCGTTCATAAATATTACAACAAGATTTGATTTGTTCTTTTTAACAATTTCTATTTTTTTGGTTTTTAAGGTAGAGCAAGTTATAGCCTTCTTCAAAAGCCTCCACACTTGCAACAATTATGTCGGGGCTGGTGCCCATTGCAACTATCTTGTTTCTTTTTTCATCTTCTAGTGTCATCTTAACATTAACACTGGCATCGGTGCCTCCTTCAGTTATGCTAACCTGGTAATCAGTTAATACAAATTTGAATCCATTGTTCATCACTACTTTTTTAATTGCATTTATTATGCTGTCAACAGGTCCAGTGCCTTTAGCCAGCATTTCTTCTTCCTTGCCATTATACTTGACTTTTACTTTGCCTATGGATTTTGCACTCTTGCTTGCCTCTACATTAAAATCAATAACTTTTAAGGGGTTTTTCTTTGCATTTGATGGTGATTCCCTTATTGTTTTTTCAAGTATATATTGCAAATCCCCTCTTAAAATCTGCTTTCCCTTTTCCATGAACTCTTTTATTAATTCGTTGCATGTCTTTAAGTCCTGCCCGCTTAGTTTTGTATTGAATTCCTGCTTCAGCACCTTAGACAAATTTTCCGGCGCAGGTATTTCTTTAAATACCACTTTTTTTATATTTGCAGCTGATGCAACAACATCATAAAATCCATAATTAAGGTATTTTTCAACCTCCTTAAATTCAGGCTCTACATCCGGCGGTGAATATAAAACCTTTAATGCGGATATAGGATCTTTTAATCCTGCTCCGGTAAGCACTAAAACTATTTTTTCGTTTTTGTCTATTTTTCTATGTTTTATCATTTCCTGTAATGCAGCTAATGTTGTTGCTGCTGACGGTTCAACAAATGTGCTTTGTGTTTTTGCCAATAGTTTTTCAGCTTCCAGGGTGTTATTGTCCTCTACGCTTACTCCATAGCCATTAGATTCTTTCAATGCATCCAATATCAAAGTTCCGTCTAATGGGTCTCCAACATTCATTGCATTTGCAACAGTATTTGGATTAGTAATTGGTTTTATTTCAGCATTGTTTTGGAATGCCTTAATCACCGGGTCTGCGCCTTTTGCCTGCACTCCGATTATTTGCGGCAATTTGTCTGTTAAGCCCAGCTGCTTAAATTCCTTAAAGCCCTTCCATATTGCTGAGCTGTTAGTTCCGCAGCCTATTGGCACTATAACTTTATCAGGGACTTCCCGGTTCATCTGTTCAATAATTTCATAAGCTTCTGATTTTTGGCCTTCTCTCCTGTAAGCATAATCTCCTGCAAGGTAAAAATTATGCTTCTCGCTTATTTTTTTGGTTAGCTTTGCTGCAGCATCATAACTTCCTCTTATTTGTATGATTCTTGCTCCATAGGCCAGTGTTTGCGACAGTTTTCCAATAGGTGTTCCTTGCGGCACTAAAACATATGACGGCAAATTTGCATTCGAGCAGTATGCAGATACAGAAGCTGCCATGTTTCCGGTAGAAGCAACAACAACAGCTTTTTTATTTAATTCCAGAGCTTTTGTAATTTCCACCATAGTTCCCCGGTCTTTAAACGCTCCGGTAGGATTAGCCCCCTCATTCTTGACATACAGATTCTTTAAGCCTAGTTTCCTGCCTAAATTTTTGCATTTGTATAATGGTGTTCCGCCTTCATGCAGGGTTACTGTTTTTCTCTTGTCTCTAATTGGATAAAAATCAATATACTTTGTTGCCCTTATCGGAGCTGTCTTAAGCATATGCATGTTTAATCTTTCTGACAACAGCTCATAGTCTAATTCAACTTCTAAAGGTGCATTGCATTTAGTGCAATTAGTGTACTCCTTGCTCTCATCAGATTTCTTTCCGCACTTCGTGCATTTTAATTCGTAAAAGTCGTAGATTTTCATTTTGATTTTATTATTAATCAGTGTTACTTTAACTCAGCAACCACATCAATCTCCACCAAAGCATCTTTTGGCAGCCTGACTGCCTGGATTGTTGCTCTTGCTGGTTTACTTGTAAAAAATTTTGCATAAACCTCATTCATTTTCTCAAAAAAATTAATATCACTCAAATAAACAGTTACTTTCACTGCATTGTCTAATGACGAGCCAGCTGCTTCTAGAACCTTTTTCAGATTTTCCAGAGCCTGTGTAGTTTGTTCTTCAATACCTCCATGAACCATTGATCCTGTCTCAGGATTCATACCTATCTGAGCAGCGCAAAACACTAAATTTCCTGATTTTATTGCCTGGCTATAAGGCCCTATTGCCTGTGGTGCGTTTTTTGTTTCGATTTTTTCCATTTTTGATCCCCCATATAGTTTTATCTAACCGTTTTCTTGTGGACTTTCCAGAATAAACGAAAAGCCCTGTTAAATGATTATAATTATAGCTATCATAGACAGAAGTATACTCTTTCTTATAATTTCTATATTAGCCATAATGAAGAGTGAATAATTTCTTATTTATAAAGGTTTTGGATTGTACTATTTGATTAAGCAAAGTTTTGGAAACAAAATTTCCAAAGGCTTTTAAAGAATCCAATAATATATATCTCAAAGGCGATATATATTCAAAAATACAAGATTTTATGCAAAAAATGCAAGAAGTTCTTTACAGTCTATTCGTTTCACGGTGGATTATGCAAGAAATGCAAAAAAAGCATATATAAAAACATAAAAAAGTAGTGGTTTGTTTATGGGGCAGCAAGAAGTTTATAATTTTTTAAAGAAAAACAGCAGCAAGTGGTTTCTTTCTAAAGAGATATCTGTAAAATTAGGGGTATCTATAGGCTCAGTCACAAACTGCCTTAAAAAACTAAGGGAAACAAAAGCAATAACATTCAAGGAAACAAACCGAAAAAACCAGTTCAAGTACAGGTTTAAGAGGTAGAAGTCTTTGATATAGTTAAGAGCTAACTTTTTCAATTAACTTTAAATACAATCACATTTTCTTAGACACTATGAAATCAGATATATTGAAGAAAAACATAGAAACATTGCCGCACAGAGCTTTGCTAATGTCAGCTGGGGTAAAGAAAGAAGACCTTGATGCAGGCAAGCCTTTCATCGGCGTAGCTAATTCTTACACTGATGTTATTGCAGGGCATGCTCATCTAAATGAACTGACAAAAGAAGTAAAGAGAGGAATAAAAGATGCAGGTGGAATTCCTTTTGAATGGGGAGTTCCAGGTGTTTGCGATGGAATAGCAATGTTTGCAGAAATGAGGTTAAGCCTTCCAAGCAGAGAGCATATTGCAGACAATGTTGAGATAATGATGCTATCACATTCATTTGATGGCTGGGTTGGTGTTACAAATTGCGATAAGATTACTCCGGGAATGCTGATGGCTGCAGCCAGATTAAATTTGCCTGCAATGATTTTAACCGGAGGTCCAATGAAAGCCAATGTGATAGATGGGAAAAAGCACCATCCAATAGAAGGCTTTAGTATAGTTGGAAAAGTCATGGCAGGAAAAATGACTGAAAAAGAAGCAGAAGATTTTTTGCCTTGTATGGTTTGCGGTGTAGGCTCCTGTATTGGATTGTACACAGCAAATACAATGGCAATTATAGCAGAAGTTTTAGGGATGTCATTAACAAAATGCGCAACCACAATAGCAATAGACCCATTAAAGAAAAAACAAGCTTACGAAACAGGGAAAAGAATTGTGGAAATAACCAAAAAGAACATCAAACCCAGAGACATCATGACAAAAGATGCTTTTGAAAACGCAATTAAAGTAGACATGGCAATGGGCGGCTCAACAAATACTGTCCTTCATATTCCTGCAATAGCAAGAGAAGCAAATATCGACATAACAGCGCATGATTTTGATAAAGTTTCAAGAGAAATTCCAAACATATGCCATATAGTTCCGGCAGGAACTTATGAGATGGCAGAGGTAGATAAAGCAGGAGGAGTTTCCGGAGTATTAAACAGACTAAAAAATTCATTAAAAGATGGCATAACTGTAAACGGAAAAACAATAAAGCAGATAGCTGCTGAAGGAAAAGTAACAGATGACGATATAATAAGGCCATTAGACAATCCATTCTATAAGCAAGGCGGAATTGTAGTATTAAAGGGGAACATTGCTCGTTCATCAATAATTAAGCAAATAGCAGTGACTAAGGAAATGATGAAACATAAAGGCCCTGCTAAAGTTTTCTATACAGAAGAGGATTTTCTAAAAGCTATTGAAGGCAAAAAAATCAAGGAAGGGGATGTTATTGTGTTGCCATTCCAAGGGCCATCTGGAGCTCCAGGAATGCCCGAAATGCTTACACCAACAGACGCAATAGTTGGCGCAGGCTACAAAAAAGTCGCTTTAATTACAGATGGAAGGTTCTCAGGAGCAACAACAGGACCATGCATAGGCCATATAGAGATGGAAGCATATAATGGCGGCCCAATAGGAGCAATTAAAGACAATGACATAATTGAAATAGATATTCCTAAAAGAAAAATAAATGTAAATCTAACAGACAAAGAAATAAAACAAAGATTAAGCAAAGTTAAAGCTCCAAAAAGAACATTAACTCATATGCTATCATATTACAGAGAGAAATATACTGGAAAGAATTGTTATGGTAAGTGATTAAACAACCCTATTACTATCCTTCCCAGCAAGAAAATTCTCAATATTGTCTATGCAGACATTGTTTAATCTGTCTATAGCTTCATGCGTATAAAAGGCAGAATGAGGTGTCATAACAACATTATCCATTTTCAACAATTTAGAATCTTTTGGTAAAGGTTCTGTCTCAAAAACATCTAATCCAGCACCGGCAATTTCCTTTTTCTGTAAAGCATCTATCATTGCCTTTTCGTCAATAACAGCTCCTCTTGAGCAATTAATGATAAATGCTGTTTTTTTCATCAACTTAAATTGTTCTTCAAAAATCATATGCTTTGTTTTATCTGTCAATGGTGCATGTATAGTAACAAAATCTGATTTGCTTAAAAGTTCATCCAGCTCAACAAATTTAAACTCAGGATATTTTTCCTGTTGATTGGTTTTTGTTGTGATTAAAATATTCATGTCCATAGCAGATGCAATTTTTGCAGCTTTTTTCCCAATATTTCCAAAGCCAATTATACCTAAATTCTTCCCGCTTAATTCCGTCAAAAAACCCATATCATAAACCCATTTTCCAGAATCATATTCTTGTCTCTGGAAAGGCAATTTCTTAGTCAGTTCCATAATAAAAGCTATAGCCAGCTCAGCAACACTATCTGTAGAATATGCAGGAACATTGGTTACTGCAATTCCCAGCTCTTTGCATTTATCAACATCAATTAAATCATAACCAGTTGACCACAAAGCTATAACTTTAACTTTCAATGAAGGCAATAAGTCATTAAAGAACCATTTGTTTCCAATAATAATTTCTGCATCCTTTACCTTCTCTAAAAACTCTTCTTTAGAACATCCAAATTCATATACAACCAATTCTCCTATTTTCCCTAGTCTATCCTTATGATTTTCCTGTAATTTGATTGTACTTTCAACTGCTATTTTCATCTTAAAAAAGAAAAAGTTATTGGTGCCTTTCCTCATTCGGCCACATGCATTTTCTGATTTGCACACCAACTTTCTCTAAGGGATGTTTAGCTAACACATCAAGCTCTTGCTCCATCTTCTTGAAGCCATGTTCTTTGTATTCTTTCATCCATTCATCAGCAAATGTTCCGTCCTGAATATCTTTCAAAACAGCTTTCATGTTGTCTTTGACATGAGAATCCATTACTCTTTTTCCGGATGCTAAAGCTCCCTTACGAGCAGTTAATGAAACACTATTCAGCATTCCAACGTTGCCTAATTTATATGCCAAAGGAGCAATTAAACCATGCAGCTCATGATGGCATTCCCAATAAGCAAGCAATGGATTATAACCTGCTTCCACTAAAGTTTCAAAAGAATGCTTTACCATCTCAATAACTCCGCCGCACAAATCTACTTGCTCTCCAAACAAATCTGATTCTACTTCGTCCTTAAAAGTGGTCTTAAACACACCAGGTTTTGTTGCGCCTAATCCTTTAGCCAAAGCTAAAATATCATCCCATGCTTTTCCACTAGCATCTTGCTCAACAGCTAAAAGGGCAGGAACTCCAAAACCATTTTCATATTCAACCCTTACTGTAGCTCCAGGTCCTTTAGGAGCAATCATTGAAACATCCACATTTTTAGGAGGGGTAATCTGCTTAAAGTTTATATTAAAGCCATGAGCAAAAACTAATGTTTTACCCTCTCCCAAATTAGGCTCAATCTGGCTTTTGTAAACCTCTGACTGTACAGTATCAGCTATCAGCATTAAAATCATATCTCCTTTCTTAACTGCTTCATCAATCTCAAACAAATTTTCATTTTCTTTCCAGCCGTCTTCCAAAGCCTTTTTCCATGATGCACCATCTTTCCTTACACCAATTATTGTGTTTATACCGCTGTCTCTGTAGCATAAACTCTGCCCCCTTCCTTGAGAAGCATATCCCAAAACAGCCAGTGTTTTACCATCTAGATTAGAACTTACATCATCTTCCTGCAGCAATTCAGCTACAACTTTTCCACCTGCATCCTTAATTTGTTTTGCCATGTATTTTCCACCCCATAAACTAATTATGATTATATATGGAATTATTATTGTTTATTAAGCTTTTTGTTTAAATGTAATCCACTTAATCTTAAAATCTATCTTCTAGTGCAACATATCGTTGGACAGACCCTGGATCCTCAACCTCACCCATACACTTTATTATCCTATCAGCCTCAGCTTCCACCAGTTCTAGTTCCGGCCCACTTACAGATAACAATGGTCCTAAATCAACTGGTATTTCGTTGCCGTCATGTCCCATAAGAATCTTTGTATGGCCCTGATATCTGACTTTAATATTTTCTAAACCTGCACTTCTATAATCAGCTGAATGTATTCCAGGGACTTTCACGCCATCCTTTACAAATACACCCTTCTCTGCCATATAGTCACTAAAAGCATCAAAATCCGATCTTACAGAAGCTACTAAAGTATATCTATCGCCACCTTGTTCTCTTGATTGTGTAATTGATTGCCTGCTCATTTTAATGAGATTAGAATTTCATATGTCTTTAAAAATTTTCTTAATATCTGAGAATTATTCAAACAACCTATCCAAATTGCCTTTAGTCAATATAGATTTCTTTTTGCCCTGCTTGAACACTTGCCCACTTTTTATCAAAAAAACATTATCAATTTCTTTAACAATTTCATCAATATGGTGCGTAATGTAAATAACAGTGGTTTTGGTTTCTTTGCAGATCTTTGATGTTGATTCCAAAAGATTGTTCCTTGCTTTAATATCCAACCCCACAGCAGGTTCATCAAGCAACAAAACCAAAGGTTCTGCCATCAAAGCACGAGCAATCAATATTTTCTGCTTCTCACCCTGCGAAATAACTTTATAATCCCTGTCAACAATATGCTTAATTCCCAATAATTTTATCAAATTCAATGCTTTTTTTCTGTCCTTATCAGTGATCTTTGAATAAACACCAAAGCTAGCAAATTTTCCTGAAATAACAATCTCCAAAATGTCTTCATTAGAAGGAATTTTTTCGGTTAAGTACGAGCTTACCCAACCTATTTTTTTTCTTAGCTCTCGTAAATCTGTTTTCCCAAATTCCTTGCCCAAAACTTTAACCGTACCGGAGCTAGGCCATAAATTTCCAGAAATAATTTTCAACAATGAAGTCTTGCCAGCGCCATTAGGGCCTATCAAAGCCCAATGAGAGCCTTTCTTAATGCTCCATGAAACATCTTTAAGGATTTTTGTTTTACCACGATGCATAGACACATTAATTAATTCTATTATATTTTGCATTTTAAGAACGAAACCCATTCAGGTAAGGCAACTTTTCCGCTAACTTCTTTGTTTCTTCCTTGGCTTCCATTAAAGTTGATAAAGAATCCCATTTACCTTCTGTTAAAACTGCTCTTGAAGATTCTTTTTGCTTGATTTCAAATGAAAAATCTCCATAACTGACTTGCATAGTTTCTAAATCTATTCTTATTTCTAAAACAGAATCATCATTTATAACTTTTATTAATGTTTCAATATCTACCTCGCTCCCAATCACTGTAGGAATGCCTAAAGTAGTGCAATTGCCTTCAAATATTTCCCCAAAACTCTCTCCAATTATCGCTTTAATTCCATATCTCATCAAAGCTTGAGGGGCATGTTCTCTGGAAGAACCACAACCAAAATTCTTATTGACTATCAATATTGTTGCACGAGTAAATTTCTCATCATTGAACGCATGTTTTTTCTTGCTGCCATCCTTATTAAACCTAACATCATAAAAAGCATATTTTCCCAAGTCCTTAAAAGTAACTAACTTAAGATACCTAGCCGGAATAATCCTGTCAGTATCAATATCATTTCCAGCTACCGGAATTCCCCGTCCTTTTACATTCTTAATTTTCAAGTTCCCTCACATCAACTATTTTCCCATTAACAGCAGCTGCAGCAGCCATTGCAGGGCTCATCAAAATTGTCCTGCCAACAGAACTTCCTTGCCTGCCTTTGAAATTTCTGTTAGAAGTCGAAGCGCAAATTTCCCTTCCGTTTAACTTATCCGGATTCATTGCCAGGCACATTGAGCATCCAGCTTCACGCCATTCAAAGCCAGCTTTAACAAATATTTTATCCAAACCTTCTTCTTCTGCATCTTTCTTAACCTGTTGTGAGCCAGGAACAGCTAAAGCTTTGACACCAGCTGCAACTTTCTTGCCTTTAACAATTTTAGCTGCTTCCCTTAAATCACTTAATCTTGAATTTGTGCACGAACCAATAAACACAACATCTATCTTTGTTCCTACAACATTAGTTCTGGGCTCAAATGAGTTATGCTCATAAGCTTCCATTGCAGTGCCTCTTTGGTCTTCCGGCATATCCTCTACAGCCGGGAATTTCTCACTTATGCCAATAGCCTGTCCAGGATTAATGCCCCAGGTTATCATAGGCTCTATTTCAGAACCGTCGATATCAACAACATCGTCATACTTTGCATCTTTATCAGAAGCAATTGACTTCCAAAATGAAACAGCTTTCTCAAAATCTTTTGGCGCAAACTCTTTTCCTTTAATGTAATCAAATGTTTTCTTATCCGGATTTACATAACCTGCACGGGCACCGCCTTCTATGCTCATATTACATAATGTCATGCGCTCTTCCATATCCATATTATCTATAACTGAACCACCATACTCATATGCATAGCCTATTCCGCCTTTAACTCCTAATTTCCTAATTATAGCTAAAATAACATCTTTTGCATAAGTTCCTTTGCCTAACTTTCCATTTACATTAATCCTTCTTACTTTTGGCTTCTGCATAGCTAAGCATTGCGTAGCCAATAAATCCCTTACTTGCGAAGTTCCAACACCAAAAGCTATTGCTCCAAAAGCCCCATGAGTAGATGTATGACTGTCACCACAAGCAATAATCATCCCAGGCTGTGTTAAGCCAAGTTCTGGCCCTATAACATGAACTATGCCTTGCTTATTGCTGTCAAAATCAAAATATTTAATGCCAAACTCTTTTGCATTTTTCTCCAAAGTGGAAAACATTTCTTCTGCAAGCTTGTCCTTAAACGGCCTACTTTGGTCATCAGTAGGTATTATATGGTCTACAGTAGCAAAGATTCTTTCAGGATAAGCAACTTTCAGTTTCTTTTCCCTTAACATCTGAAATGCCTGTGGAGATGTAACTTCATGCACTAAATGCACACCAATAAAAAGCTGGCTCTGTCCACTAGATAAATCTCTTACTTTATGCAGATTCCAAACTTTATCAAATAGTGTATTTACCATTTTATTAAGATATAAAAGATTAAATTAGTTCTCGTTGACTTTATCCCTTAAAATTCCTGTAGCGCCTGTCCTGCTTATATCTTTTATTCCAAAAGGCTTTACAAGCTCAAGGAAGGTAGTTATCTTCTGTGGCTCTCCAATTATTTCCAGAGTAATTATTTTTGAGGTTATATCCACAATCTTGTTCTTGTAAACATTCGCGTATTTAACTATCTGGTCATGTTTTTTCTGGTCCGGAGCAGAGATTTTCACCAAGCACAGTTCCCTGATTACTGATCTATCATAAGGCAGTTTAATAACTTTAATAACATCAATCATTTTATTCAATTGTTTTTCTATCTGCTCTACTTCTGCACCATGTCCTATAACCGTTATGACAATCTTTGAAAGGTCAGATTTATGGGTTTTTCCTACTGTAATAGTATCTATGTTAAACCCCCTTCTTGCAAACATTCCTGAGATTTTTGTCATTACTCCTGGTTCATTTTTCACAATTATTGAAATAATATGTTTCATTTTTTACCTCATAAAAAATGACAGGAAAGCGATATTAATAATCTGTTGCTTTCCGCTTCATTTTTTACCTTGATTTAAGCACGTCATCCCATGATTGCTTAAACACAACTTGGCCTCCAATTATTTCTTTTAGTGTTGAAGATGGCGGCAGCATAGGAAGTATATTCTCCTCTTTCTCTACCATTACATCTACAATTGTTGTTTCATTATTCTTCTTTGCCTGCTTAAGCGCATCTAAAAATTCGCTTCTCTTTGTAACAGTAATTCCATTTAATCCGAAAGCATTCGCTATTTTTTCAAAAGACATCCTCTCCTTGAAATTAACACCGGAGTATCTTTTATTCTGGAATAAATCCAGCCACTGCCTTACCATGCCTAAAAACTGGTTATTGATTATTATAGGAACAACCTTGATTTTCTGCTCTTTCAGAGTTGCTAATTCCTGCATAGTCATCTGAAAGCTTCCATCACCATCTATATCCCAAACATCTGCGTCCGGTTTTCCAACCTTTGCTCCCAGTGCAGCAGGCAATCCAAAACCCATTGTTCCTGCTCCACCCGATGTTATGAATGTTCTTGGCAGTTTCCTTTCCAAATAATGCTCAGCAAACATCTGGTGTTGGCCAACTCCTGTAACAACTATGTCATTATCTTTTATGAACTTGGACATCTCATGACAAACAAATTTCGCAGTCAAGCCATCTTTCTTTATATCCTTGATTTCGGCTGCATCGCATGATTCTTTTAGTTCCTTTATCTTTTTTCTCCACTCGCTATTTCGGTTTTTCAGCTTGCTTCCTTCTGCCACTAAAAGCTTGGTTATCTTTGACAAAATTATTTTAGCATCTCCTACAATAGGAACCTCAACCTTGACATTTTTCCCTATTTCAGCAGGGTCAATATCCATATGGATGATTTTTTTCCCTTCCTGGAATTCTTTTGTATTTCCGGTTATTCTGTCTGAGAACCTGCAGCCAATAGTAATAAGGACATCACAATTTATTATGGCATAGTTTGCCATTTCTGTTCCATGCATTCCTGTAACTCTCAATGCTAAAGGATGATCATCTGGAAACGCGCCTTTAGCCATCATTGTTGTAGCTACAGGGACTAATGCAGTCTCTGCAAATTTCAAAAATTCTTTGCTGGCATCGGATATAATAATTCCTCCTCCAGCTAAAATCAATGGCCTTTCTGCCTTTAATATTAACTCAACTGCATGTTTCAATTGCATAGGATTTGGATGCAGCGTAGGCTTAAACGACGGTATTTCAACTTTATTAGGAATTTTTACATTGGTATCTTTCATCTGTACATCTTTAGGCATATCAATGTAAACAGGTCCTGGTCTTCCTTCTGCTGCAATCATGTACGCTTTCATCATAGTATCGGGTATTTCATCCACATTTCTGATCTGGAAATTTTGTTTTGTGATAGGAGTTGTAATTCCCATCATATCTGTTTCCTGGAATGCATCATTGCCTATTAATGACGTAGCAACTTGTCCACCAATAGCAACTATTGGCACAGAGTCCATTAAAGCATCGGCTATGCCCGTAACTAAGTTACATGCACCCGGCCCTGATGTGGATACACAAGTTCCGACTTTGCCAGTAACCCTTGCATAGCCTTCTGCTGCATGCACAGCTCCCTGCTCATGCCTTGTCAGTATATTCCTAATCTTGCTCTGGTAATCATACAACGAATCGTAAAACGGAATTATAGCCCCTCCTGTAATGCCGAACATAGTATCCACTTTCTCTTTCAATAATGTTTCCACCATAAGTTTGCTACCTTTCATTTTTAACATAATTTTGTTTTATATATTTTAAAAATGGAAGCTACGAATGCTAATGAGTCTGCTTTCATTTTAGACTATCCGTCCAAATGTTTTTTTCGCATGTTTACTGAAATTCAATGCTTTATTTATACCTTGTATAAAAGCTTTTGTAGATGCCATCATTATATCATCATCAACTGACTCTGCTTTAAATATATTGCCGTTTTTATCTTCTACTGTTATGATAACATCACACAATGCATTTGTTCCTCCGGTTATAGCCTTAAGATGAAAATCCTTTAGTCGTATATCTGGACCTATAACTGTCCTTATTGCATTGCATACAGAATCTATAGTTCCCACGCCTTTGCCTTCTCCGGTTATGATCTCATCGTTAATTTTCAGTTTAACAAAAGCTGTAGGAGTTGATTTATTCCCGGATTTGACCTTTACTTCGTCCAAAATAATTATTCTTTCTTCTTTTGTTAATGACCCAATAACATCATTTGCTATTGCAATGATATCGTCTCTCATTATTTCTTTTTGCTTGTCTGCTAATTTTTTAATTCTGGCCATTACACTTTCAACTTGTTTGCTTGTAAAGTCATAATTCATATCTTTCAATATAGCCTCAACAGCATGTTTTCCAGAATGTTTTCCCATCACAAGACCCTGCCCTGTCCAGCCGATTTCTTCTGGTTTCATGATTTCATAGGTAGATTTATCTGATATAACTCCATGCTGATGAATGCCTGCTTCATGCGCAAAAGCATTTGCTCCTACAATTGCTTTATTCCTCTGGATTGACAAGCCTGTTAAATCTGACACCATTCTTGATGTGGTGTATATTTCTTTGGTATTTATTGCAGTGGAAAAGTTCTTGAAATAATCCTTTCTTGTTTTCAAGTTCATTACAATTTCTTCCATAGACGCGTTTCCAGCTCTTTCACCAATACCATTGATAGTGCACTCTACTTGTGTAGCGCCATTTTTCACCGCAGCCAAGCTGTTAGCAACTGCTAAACCTAAATCATCATGGCAATGTGTGCTTATAACAATATCTTTAGCTTCAGGAATATTATCAAGAATATACTTAATTCTGGCACCAAACTCTTCTGGTTCAGCATAACCTACTGTATCCGGAATATTGATTGTTGTGGCACCTGCTTTAATTGCAGCCCTGACAACATCGCACATATAATCCAAATCAGTCCTGGCAGCGTCTTCCGGGGAAAATTCAACATCATCGCAATAACTTTTTGCATGTTTTACTGCATCTCCAGCCATCTGCATAATTTCTTCTTTTGTTTTCCCGAATTTCTTTTCAATATGTATTTGCGAAGTTGCAATAAAGGTATGTATCCTCGGTTTTTTCGAATATTTTATGGCTTCCCATGCCCTATCGACGTCTTTCTTCATAGCTCTTGCTAAACCGCAAATTATAGGCCCTTCCACTTCCTGAGCTATAAGTTTAACTGCTTCAAAATCACCTTCAGATGCTCTGGGGAAACCTGCTTCAATAACATCAACATTCAACTTTGCAAGCTGCTTAGCTATAACCAGCTTTTCACGAATATTTAAGCTTGCTCCGGGACTCTGTTCTCCATCCCTCAATGTTGTATCAAATATTAATATCTTCTTCATTTCTTTCTCCTTCCCAAGTTCTTGTATTTATTTTTTTGTCATTTTATTTAGATAATTAAGAACAATGATGGTCCAAATCCCTTAAAATAAAGGTTTGAACCTAACCCACCAGCAGTACAACTAACAAAAGAACTAATATCAAAAAATTGCTATATGCTGAATGTTTCATAGTATACTAGTGGATATTTCTACTTTATAAAACTTGCGGTTGTTTTGTATTTAGTTTGTCCAAAACTTTATATTCCATTCCTTAGTTCTGATAATTATGGGATTAGAAAGTATTGTAAGAATTGAGGGAATTCAGAATTGTTACGGAACCAATCTTAACATGGCCTACCATCGTGGCAGGCCTGTAAAAGTTACCGGGAATAAGGATGGCTCTTTTAGAACTAATCTAAAATTTAATATTCCTAGGGGAATGGAAATTGATTTTACTGATTTATTTGTTAATTATTTATTGCTATTAGATTCATCTGTCCATCCAGATTAACTTCTTTCTGCACAGTTCAGATTCAAAAATATTAAATAGAACAATATAATCAATCCAGATAAAAAGATGGTAAATATAGTATGCGGTATTGACGAAGCTGGTCGCGGTCCAATAATTGGACCATTAGTTATGTGCGGCTTGGCATTAAAAAAAGAAGATGAAAAAGCTTTAGTTAAATTACAAGTCAAAGACTCCAAGTTGCTTACTAAGGAAAAAAGAGAATATTTATTCGATAAAATAAAAGATATTTCTTACAAATATGAGATTATTACCATAAGCCCTGATGAAGTTGACAGAGCTGTAAATGGTGATGGCGGATTAAATCTAAACTGGCTGGAAGCCCACAAATCAGCTGAAATAATTAATTTATTAAAGCCAGACAGGGCAATAGTGGATGCTCCAAGCAATAATATTCAAAAATATAAAGATTATTTAATGAAATTAATCAAAAATAAAAAAATTGATTTAGTTCTTGAGCACAAAGCAGATTTGAATTATCCTGTTGTTGCAGCAGCTTCTATTTTAGCAAAAGTAACAAGAGATGCAGAAATAGAAAAAATAAAGAAAAAAATCAAGATTGACTTTGGCTCTGGATATATGTCTGACCCGAAAACAGCGTCTTTTTTAGAGAAATACTATGAAAAACACTCTAAGCTGTTCCGCAAATCATGGCGGCCATTTAAGGATAAAATTAATTCAAAATTCCAAAGCAAATTAGAATCATTTTCAGATTTTATAGAAAAAGCAGAAAATAAAAACAAAAAATTAATGGACAAATTAAAGAAACTAGAAGATCTGGGATATAAGTTCATCCCAACATCAACAGAACACGAACAGATAAGGATGAAAGGATTGTGCACAATTACCTTGTTCAAAACCGGGAAATTATTAGTGCAGGGAAAAGAAAAGGATAAAAAAAGTGTTGAGAAATTGTTAAATTAAAGACTTCTGCTAAAACTTTTTGAATAGAAATTACTGTCCAGGATTTCCAGTCATAGGAGCTATTTGAGAAACAACATATATGTCTCCTTGCAGTTCTGCAGTGAAGACCGGAATTTGTTTTGCATATTGAATAAAGGCGCTATATCTTGAACAAAATTCTTTGTAGTCTCTATAAGGGTCTCTCCTGCCAGCACTTTCTTCCGAAACATCTTCTCCTTCTCTGGACTCACCAAACACTTTGTAAAGACCTAAAAGCTTTTCAGCGTCTCCAGTACCGCTTCTAATGCTCCACTATCACCATCTAGCTCTATTTGATGAATACGCCTTAATGTTTCTTCCGCACTTAGAGCATGTAAGGGAGTATATCCTTCTGATGAATATTGTTCACTTAAACCAGTAGTGTCTCCTAGACCAAAACCTGCTATTACAACTAATTTTCTTTCTGTCATTTTTTCGTCTAAAAACCTCAAGAATTAATCCGAGGCAACAGTCCTCTTTTCATAAAGAAAATTTAATTTTATTTAAATATTTAGCTATTTATCCAAATGTTGTTAAATATAAAAAGTTTTATAAACAATTAATCTATGAATTTGTTATTATGGAAGAGCAAACCTCTGAACAAGTCGCAGTAGAGCAGGAAAAATGGACAAAGATAAACAAGATGGTGATGAATGGCTTCAAGAGCTTTGCCAAGCACACTGAAATTCTGTTTAATGAAAGTTATAACTGTATTTTAGGGCCAAATGGCTCTGGAAAAAGCAATGTCCTGGATGCATTATGCTTTGTTTTAGGTAAGTCATCTTCAAAATCACTAAGAGCAGAAAAATCCGCAAACCTGATCTATAACGGAGGCAAATTAAAAAAGCCTTCCAAGCAAGGGGAAGTTTCTATTTTCTTTGACAACAGCAAAAAAACCTTTCCTACTGAGGATACTGAAGTAAAAGTAACAAGGATTGTACGGCATAGCGGACAATCAATCTACAAAATAAATGACCAAACCCGGACAAGACAAGAAATTGTCGATTTATTATCAATAGCAAGAATAAATCCAGACGGCTACAACATAATCTTGCAGGGAGACATAATAAAATTTGTTGAGATGCATCCTGACCAAAGGCGAGATCTTATAGGAGAAATAGCAGGAATATCTGTTTATGAAGAAAAAAAGCACAAAGCTCTGTTAGAGCTGCAGAAAGTTGATGAAAGGCTTAATGATACAGAAATAGTTCTTACAGAAAGAAACACTTACCTCAAAGAGCTTAAGAAAGACCGTGACCAGGCTTTGAAATACAAGGACATGAGCGACAAAATAAAGCAGAACAAGGCTTCTTACTTAAAGCTGCAGATTGACAGAAAAGAAAAAGAAAAAAACGAGCAGCAGAAAAAACTTGATGAAACAAACGACGAATTAAAAAAAACAAACGAAAAAGTTGGGACTCTAAGAGCGCTAAATGAGGAAAAAAGAAAGGAGATAGAGCAGATATCCAAGGATATAGAGGAAAAGGGGAATGTAGAGCAGGTAAGCCTAAACAAACAGGTTGAAGAATTAAAGATAGAGGTCACTAAGAAAACTGCCCGGATAGACACAATAAAAAACGAAATAACCAAGATAAGCAACAGGAAAAATGAATTAGAAAACAGCATCAAGGAAACACAAGACAAGATAAAAGAGCTTGAGGCAGACAAGGAAAATATGCAGAATGATATTGATTCAAAAAACAAGGAAAGAGATGAAATAACAAAAAAAATACAGGATTTCAGGGGGAAAAACAAGCTTGAGGACATTGCCGAAATAGAGCAGCAGGTAGAGGAAATAGACAAAAAATCAGAGGAGATGGAAAAGCAAGTCCAAGCAACAAGAGAGCAGCAGCACAATTTGATAAGGGAAAAAGATTCTATAACTCATGAAACAAGCGTGATAGACGCTCAGATAAACAAAGTCACTGACATAGAGCAGGAAAACAAGAAACGCTTAGATGAAGTAAAAAACAAAAGAGATGAGTTCAAAAGCTCAACTTTGGAATTAACCAAAAAACTCGAAGAAGACTCGGAATCAGCTGCACGTCTTTCAGCTACAAGAAAAAAAATATACTATTCAAATGTAGAGCTGGAAAAATTACAAGCCAAGCAGTTAAGCACTAAGGAAATGAGTTATATGGATGTCGCAATCAAAAAAATCATTGACCTTAAAAAACCAGGAATCTACGGAACAGTTGCAGAGCTAGGAAACGTCCAGTCAAAATATGCCCTGGCATTAGAGATTGCTGCCGGCTTTAAGCTTAAAAGCATTGTTGTGGAAGATGACAAAACCGCATCAGAATGCATTAAATATCTGAAAGACAACAAATTAGGCGTAGTGACTTTCTTTCCCCTGAACAAAATTAAATCAAATTCAGTAAAAGCAGAAGCAAAAAAACTCTCAGGCTCAAATGGTAGCCACGGCCTTGCTATTGATTTAATCACTTTTGATGCTAAATATAAAAAAGTCTTTGACCTTGTTTTTGCAGACACTATTGTAGTGGACAATATAGATGTCGCAAGAAGATTAGGCATTGGAAGTGCAAAATTCGTTACTTTAGACGGTGATGTGGCTGAAAAATCCGGTGGAATGCGCGGAGGCTTTAGATTAAAAAGAAAGCACAGCATGGGCTTTAAAGAGCAGGATATTGTAAAAGAGATTGAAAAGCATGAGGTGCAGATTAAAGAATTAAAAAATACAATAGACGCCCTGGAAAAAACAAGAACAGAAAATGAACAGGTAATTTCAAACTTAAGGACGAAAAAAGCCGGCCTTGAAGGAGAAATAATAAAGACCGAAAAGTCTCTGCATCTTGAAGCATCTGATTTAGAGGCTTCTGAGCAGAAAAAAACCTCTCTGCAAGGGCATGAAAGTGAAATTGACAAAAAAATAGTGCTAGTTCAGGAAAAGATTTCTGCTTTAAACAATGAACTTGCAGCAATTAAAACAGAAAAGCAGAAATTACGCGCTAGTATATCTCAATTAAGCAACCCAACCCTGATTGCAGAGCTAAATGCATTTGAAGAAAAATCAAAAGAGCTTAATGAAGACATGATAAGGATTGACTCTGAGATAAAAGGCATAGACATACAGGCAGAAGATGTCTACAAAAAGGAGCTGGAAAAAACAAATGCCATAATCAAAGGTATTGAAAAAGAGGACGAGGGATTTAACAATGAATTGGAAGAGTTAACATCTGTTGTCAATGAAAAAAACGAAGAGCTAAAGAAAAAAGAGACACTTGCAGAAGATTTCTATGCAAAATTCAAGGGCATGTTCCATAAAAGGTCTGAAATTGACCAGGAAATACAAAAAAACCAGGCCACTATGAACAACAGGCAGGATGACAGCAGAAAAGTAGAAGTCAGAGCAAACACTTTGTCATTAAAATTAGCGGAAATGCAGTCAATACTTTCCGGATTAAATCTGGAGTTTCAGCAGTATGAAGGCGTTAAATTAAATTTAGAGAAAAACGAGGAGCAGTTCAAAAATGACATAAGAAAATTTGAAAGGATGCAGCAGGAAATAGGCTCAGTAAACATGAGGGCCTTGGAAATCTACGATGATGTTGAAAAGCAGTACAATACCTTAATTGAAAAGAAAAATATGCTTGGCAGAGAAAAAGAAGATGTGCTTAAGATGATGGAAGAAATAGAAGGCAAGAAAAAAGAGCTGTTTATGAAAATATTTGATGTTGTTAATACAAATTTCCAGAAATTCTTTTCAATGCTTACAACAAAAGGAGAAGCTACTTTGGTTATTGAAAATGAGGAAAATCCTTTTGAAGCAGGATTAAGAATTAATGTTAAGATAACAGGAAGCAAATTTATGGATATAAGGAGTTTATCAGGCGGTGAGAAAACATTGACAGCACTGGCTTTTATTTTCGCCATCCAGGAGCACGAGCCAGCTGCTTTCTACGTCCTGGATGAGGTAGATGCAGCTTTAGACAAGCACAACTCAGAAAAACTTGCAAAACTCATAAGGCAGTATTCAAACAATGCCCAGTATCTGATAATGAGCCATAACGACTCAGTAATATCGGAAGCAGACAGTTTATATGGGGTTTCCATGAATGAGCATGGAATAAGCCAGATTATGAGCTTAAGGGTTTAGAAAAAATCAAATGAATTTTAAGAGTTATCTTGAGTTAATCAAGTTCAGGTATCATGTCAGCTTTATAGCAGTTATTCTTGGTGCGCTGGTTTTTACAGATGAAATAACTCTTTCTTTAATCCAGTCATTGCTGGTCCTTTACTTCTCTTTTAACATACTGATGTATTCTGGGTTGTATACTATGAATGATATTGCAGATATTAAGTCAGATAAAAAACATCCTCTTAAGAGCAAACGGCCGCTGCCTACAAAAAAAATAAGCATAAAGGAAGCATCAATATTCTCTTTTTCATTCGTATTGCTGGGATTGGTTATTTCTTATTTTTATTTTGATATTATTTTTTATTTTTTCCTGGCTTTCATACTGCTAAATGTCATTTACTCGTTTGCCGCAAGAAATATTCCTTATGCAGAATTGATATTCAACAGTGCAACATATCCTCTTAGGTTTGCTATGGGAATTGCTATGGTTGGCTCTTCAATGAATTATTCTCTGGTAGCATCAGTTTTTTTAGTAGCTTTCGGGATATCGGCTATGAGAAGAAAATTTGAAAAGAATGCAAAAGGCTGGCAGGCAAGAAAAACAATAAAATTTTACAGCAAAAACGAATTAAATATTTTAGTGGTAATTCCTTTTATTTTAATCCTGCTTTTGTTTGTTCTTGATTATCCAAACTATTGGTTTATGTATTTGTTTGCAGTTATAGCTTATATCTTGGCTACAGCCGGAGCTGCATATTCTAAAGGCATTAACCGCTATTTTAAGATGCTGTGGCTTAAATAAAAAGAAAAACCAGGTAGCCTAGGGCATAGCCGACAAATATGTCTTTAAAGTAATGCATTTTCAGAAAATATCTGGAGTAACCTACTACAAGGATTAACATTGCAAAAGATATGTCCACTAAAAGATTATTAACCTGGTTTATGACCATAAGTCCTGAGTACATTATAACAGCAGAATGTATGCTCGGAAAGCTTCCTGACTGCATTTTTTCTAAACTGTTCGAATACTCCATGTGCTCTGGCCTTTTTTTATGGAAAAATAATTTTATGATGTATCCTATCAAATATATTACCATAAGTCCTGCAAGCGCAAGCACTAACTGATGCCCTTCAAAAACAAGCAGATATATCAGGATTAAGATAAAAACATTTCCAAAACTTGAAAAATCTCTGAAAAATCCACTGGTACAGCGTTTGAAAAATCTTTTGTATTTCATAGTAAAAAATGCGTCGGCTGGGACTTTCGCCAGCTTCTTTGATTTTGTATAGCAAAATCCTAGGCGAACGACCGAAGGTAAGTTCGTCGCATTTTCCCAGGTTTTTTGCCTTGGCAAAAAAGCTGCTTCGAACCCAGATAGGCGGCTTGGAAGGCCACAGTCATAGCCATTAGACCACCGACGCATAATTCTATAGATAGGTAATTAGTTTATAAATTTAATTATTTTAATACAAGAATTTATATATCTGTGGCTGAAACCTGAATCTAATTTGGCTGCATCTTGCACCGGATATTAACATAAAGTGATTAAACTGGCAAAAAATACAATAAAAACAACTTTAAAACTTCTTAAGGCAGTTATTAGGAACAAAATAGGAACACCAAGACCTCTTGTTGCTCAATGGGAGGTAACTTTTAATTGTAATTTCAAATGCAGATACTGCAATGTATGGAGACATGATGGCAATAAATACTCTGAGTTGTCTCCTGACCAGATGAAGAAGGTAATTGACCAGCTGGATGAATTGGGCATTGTATGGATTACCTTTACAGGGGGAGAACCCTTGCTGAAAAAAGACCTTGATGAAGTCATTAGATACTGCAGTCAAAAAGGAATTATGACATTTATGAATGAAAATGGCTCATTATTGGATCATAAGCTGCCTAAATTAAAAGGTTGCCTAGATGCAGTCAGTCTCTCACTTGATTCGCCTGATGAGAAGACTCATGATGAAATCCGCGGCTTTAAAGGAGCCTTCAAAAAAGTATTGGACTCTGCTTCTAAATCAAAAGAGCATATTAACACTATTATTAACATGACCGTTACTTCTGAATCATTGAAAGACCTTGAAAAAATGGCGGTTTTGTGCAAAAAGAACGGCTTAAAAATCATGTTTACTCCTGTATCTGTCATACCTAATGAAGGCTTTGAAAAAACAATTTCAAAAGATGTTAAGCTTGACCCAAAAGAATATCATGATATTGTCCTTAAGTTAAGCAAAAAATACGGCAATGTTGTGTTCTTTAAGCCTTATATGAACCTGATAAAAAACGGAGGAATATCAAAAAATAATTTTGTCTGCAAATCATCAAAAATCATGCTGAATATCAAGCCTAACGGAGACATTGTTTACCCTTGTGGTTATTTTCCCATTAAAAAGTTTTCAACAAAAAATACAAGCATTAAAAGTATAATCAATAGTTCAAAAGAATTCCATGGCAAATATTTTGATTTTTGCGAGGGATGCACTTTAGCATGCTTCTTAACTCCTTCTTTGGCTACTGACAATATTATTGAGTTGATTAAATTCGCAAAAACTCAGAGCAGATAGTTCATACTTAACAACACTTATTTCACAGTAAAATACCGAAACTTTTAAATATTAAATTACACATTATGATTAAAAGTGGGGGTGAAAGATGGACGGCAGCAGTCCTGTATATAAGAATCTTATTTCTCATATTGATATTGACAGGAGTATAAACTCTACAGAATATATTAATTTCAGGGACATTAACAGTGAATTTATTTTTAAGGAGTTTATTACCGACGTAAATACCAGCAATGACACCATAGAGCTGAGCTTAATAAAAAACAAAGCGTACAAAGAAGCTGTCATTATGTCTTTAAACATAGACCTAAGAAGAAATGACAGTCTGGTGGAAATGCTCCGAAGCGAGCAGAAAACATTCGGAGGCAGCAAATTATTTTATTTAAACATGGCATTCGACAAAATGCTTGTTATTTCTGTCTCAAGAAGCATGGATGGGAAACTTAACATGGTAATCAACAGATTAAATAAAATAAATGAGAAAATAACGAGAATTAATTCTAAAATAAAAAAAGAGAACCTTGAAGTGTATATGAAAAGGCAGGGCATTAAAGATAAAAAAGATTTTGTAGTGGATATGATTAACAGAAATTTAAAAGTCTAAATATTATTTTTAATTCTCTCAATAAATTCCTTAAAATCCGTTTCTTTTATGCTTGCGCCGCATGCATGCTCATGGCCTCCACCATAGCCTTCTAAGCCAGATAATGATTTTTCCAGAATTCCTGGCAACAGGATATTCTTACTCCTTAAGCTCATTCTCACGTCTTCACCTTTCTTTCTTCCAACTAAAATTATTTTGTCAGGGAATCTGTACAACAGCTCATTTGATAAGTCGCCTGTAAAGCTCATCTTGTCCTCTGAATAAGTATAAACAAGAATTTTTCCTTTGTCATGATTCTTTACTGCATCCTTAAGCAAGCTATCATAAAGCATGTTTATTTTCTCGTATTTTTTGAAAATAAACTTTCCTCCAGCACTTTCTTGATTAAGTATCTCATAAGGGCTCTTTATCCTTGTCAGGACTTTCATGCTTTTCATCACATCGCTTGTCTTTCCCTTTAAGCAGAAAGAAAAAATCTTTATTAGTTTTCCAAGTTCAGTCTTGAAATAAATGTCTTCTACTGATTTTTCATTATCCATAAGGTCAGGATACTTTTTCTTGAACTCATCAATAAAATCAGGCATATAATAATCAGCTATGCTTCCTAACATAGCGATCCATAAATCCTGCTTAACTGCTTTATAGCACAAATATGTTGTAGGTATGTTTGAGTCTTGTTTATTTAGCCTTGGATTAAAATATTTCAATCCTGTTCTTTCAGAAGGTCCATGATGGTCAACCCATATTAAAGGGACCTTGCATGCGTCAATGAAATCCTGCTCAAGCTTTGCAACATCCAGAACAAAAACTTTATCAGCCTCATACTGCTCAATTTTAGGCGCAGACCTTGCATCAAGCTTAGGATGGGTCTTAACAACAAAACCATGCCCTTCTTTCTTGTATCTGTACATCAAAAGAAATGAGCATAATCCATCAGGATCATCATCAAAAAAGAACAAAGGATTCTGGCAATTATCTAATTCTTCCTTAATTTGTTTATATTGTTTTTCTGTAAGCATTTTTTATGTGAAATTTAAGTTATATTTAAATGTGATGATAAACATTCAAAACCTTTAAATTCTTTCTTTACATTGCATCAAATATGCGCCTTCCAAAACTTTCTGAAAAGCATCCGTTATTCAATTGCGGTAAAATAAACTGCCCTATCTGCGCAAAAGCTTACTCGCAAATAAAAGTAAAAACCAGAATAATAAAAGAAAATTTCTCTACTGAAGGCATTGCGCCTTTTGTGGGAAGGTATGGATATCCAACAATTAATATTGGATTATTAGCTCCTCCGGAAGAAAAAGATGATACCTGGCTGTATGATGCTCCAAAGTACTGGGCTGTGCATAATTTCCAAATACCTAAAATAATTGATTTTAGGAGCTCTTTAATAAATTCAAGAAATAAGATTGACATTAAAGGCAAAAATAAATTCTTAGAATTAAATCAGGAAGTAAGCATGGCCTCTACTCCTGTAGATGTTGATATCAACCTAAAAGACAAACCTCATTTCCGCATAAGTTATGATAATTATATGGCTCCTACAGGGCCTTATGCAGAGTTAAAAAAAGCAAAACTAACAGAAAATCCCAATATACACACTAAAGTCCAGAAAGTTCATTATGATACAGACTTAAAATCCCAGGACGCATTGATTTATTTATACAACAATAAGTTTGATGAGAATTTCCTATCAGGAATTTTAAGTGTAGGAAATATTGGCATTGGGAAAAACCGAAAATTAGTTCCAACGCGTTGGTCCATAACAGCAACAGACGATACATTAGGAAAATACTTGCTTAAAGAAATAAAAAATCATAATGAAATAAATAATTATTCGGCTTTCTTTGGCAATTATCTGGGAAATTATTATCTAATATTGTGTTTTCCTGAAGTTTGGTCATATGAATTGTTTGAAATGCACATAAGCAATGAAAATAATTTCATGACAGACCATGAGCCATATGAAGGAAGAAAATATTATGCTGAAGAAACTGCCGGTGGTTATTATACAGTTAGATTGGCAATTTTGGAAAAACTGAACCAAATGAAAAAACAAGGATCAATATTAGCATTAAGGTTCATTACCGGAGACTACACACTGCCTTTAGGAGTTTGGGTAACAAGAGAAGCATCAAGAAAAGCAATGGAAACAAGACCAATTGAATTCTCTTCAAAAGAATTAATGCTGGAGTACGCAAAAAAACTTGCAAAAAAGAAATTTAATTTTAATTTAGACAATATTCTGAAAAACAGCAAATTATTGAAGAATATTAAGCAGCAATCCAAACTGATTAAATTTTTGTGATTATTAGCTAAAAAGTTGATTTTTCTACAGAAAGATTTTTACAAATGAATTTCTAAACTACTTTCCAGAAGCTAACTGTGTGTAAACAGCTTCCATTAAACTTCGAGCATCAGATGCATTCTTATGAACAGCATAGGGTATTGTAACATCACCAAACTGCTTGTACAGTACAGCTCTCGAAGCAACTAGCTCTGGATAACATCTTTTTAAAGCATCTGGACCTGATTCCCCTTGTTTTTTGATTAAAATTGCCATTCCAGCAAACGGATTTTGGATTATTCACATAATCGCTTAAATTAGCTTCAATAATTTGACCCTGTGCTTCTTCAGTTGATCCAAGATTGATAACCAGACCAGTTCTCGCCAGCCTCTCTAATTGTTCAGGAACATATATTGAGCTTCCAGTTAAATCTAAAACCACACCAGGACCATAATCTTCTGACATAAATCCTTCTTCGACTTCTAAAAATCTATCTTCTTTTTTCTGAAAACCAGGCTCCCAAGACATACCGAACCATTTGCCCATTCTTTCAGCTCCATCTTTACCTTCTATAAACTTCTTGATTTCTGGAGAAGCATCAATTAATTCATCAAATTGGACATGTTCATATCCAAATGCTTTTGCCAATAAATCTGACCAATAGGTTTTTCCAAAATTAGACATACCTACAAATATGATATTATATTCTTTTTTCCCTGTAGGTCTTTCTATATCCTCCCTAATATCATCAACACTTAACAACATTTTACTACTAATAAAAAGTAACTATTATACAAATCTTTCTATTGGCATATCTGCTAATCTATGTTTAATTGTTAGAAACCTTTAAATATGATAACATATATTAATATACAAAATAGTATACTGAATATAAGAAAAAAGAGAGGTTTGAACTAGTTATGGTTGCAACAGCAGATTTAAAGAAGTTTAAGTTTGACCAGGAGGAAGTTGCAGAACAAACTAGGGCCAGTTATGTTAAAACCGGCTTCCCAAAACCTGAAAGAAGATACCGGCTGCATTACGAAGGATATAATATTTCCATAGAAGAGCCTTATTTCTGGATTCTGCATTATTTAAGATATTATTCTGGTTTTGGCCAAATAGATAAAATAACAGATGTGTTTGCTGCAGCTGAAAACAGCGCTTTTTTCGGCGCCTCACAACAAAGACTAGGGTTACAACAAGAAAAAGTATCTCAATTCTTAGCAACCATAGGAAAAATGGTTAGAGAGTTATTCCAACTTGTAAGGGAATTAAGAATCTTAGATGAAAGGCTAAGTTATTATAATGACAGCTTTACTACAAGCAGAAGTTCTGAAAGCGCTGAAATAACATTAAAAGGGATCTGGATAGATTTAGTTGAACAGGGTGCGAAAAATCCTGCATCTGTATATGGTATGGCTCGGGAAGTACAATTTACGACCTTGCCTGATTTATTTTTCTCAACCCATCCCCAAAAACAGGAGGATGTTGATGATGTTGTTGAGAGTGAAAGAGGAGCTTTTAACAGAAAAGTAAGAGAAGTCCTTAAAAGGAAATTACGAACATTCCTTGCATGGAAAGAACATACTTTTGAAGAAATGAAAAACAGGAGAGTTTTTACTCTAAAATTCTTAAGGCAGCATTATGAAGTTATCAGAATGTATATGAATTGGGTAAGGCCTTATTTAAGAAACATACAGCGCCTGCAATTGGATCAAAGCAAGACAGAAACGCCTGATTTATTGGTTGCTCTTGAAAGTTCCATGATAGAAGTGGAACTGCTGGCAAGAAAGCCCGGAGATGTTAACCAATGCTTGCTCTTGAATTACATGTTCAGAACCAGGCCTGAGATGAATTACAACCAGGAATATAACCGCGGACCATTGCACCTTGGAAGAGTTGAAATTGACTTTAGAGTATATGCATGGACCCCAGAAGAAGTAGAAAATTACAAAAGGATGCGCGAACAGGAAGACTTCCAGCTTTTAGGAGTAGTAGACAGTGCTGTTAAGGCTGCGATGGAATCTTTAGGAGACGAATTAATGAGATACCTAAGGGAAGCAGGAGAAGAAATTGGACCAAAAACTGAAAACAAAGAAGAAAAGAAATCTTCAGTTTTAAGTCCATACACTTCAGTCTTTAAGGGATTTTCAGAATTATTTGGCGCAGCTCAAAAAGCAAAAACAGCAAGGCCCAAGAGACCCAGCAAAAATGAGCTTTTCAAACTCTCAATTCAAAGAAGAGCAGCAGCTGCTGGCGCAAAATCCGCAACCTGGGCAATCTATCATCATTTCAAAAAGCACCATGGCATGTTGAACTGGTAAAAAATGAAATTCGGAGACCTTAATTACGGACACCATCCCATGGTGGATTACTTTAATTCCATGGAGCCGGAAAGCTATGGTGACCAACCGGCTAACAAGCCTGATTTAAATATAGGCGTCCAAGACATTGGAATGTCAGTCCCTATGGGTATTTCTGCTTCAAATGTTGCAGGGATATACTCAAAAATAAGAATGGGTGCTGGTAAATTAGAAATACAATTTCCAGGGTATAAATCAGGAAGCAGGCAGGCACAAACGCCGGAAATGCTTGGAGAAGACCAGAGGCAAGCATTAAGAGAAATGCAGCTTGCCAATGAAGTAAGGCTTAACACTCACGCAAGCTTTGGCCTCATGGGGATGATGGGCAGAGATGAAAAAGGCAGGGGAGATTTCTCGATTAGTGGTGCTTATCAGGATTTGCTTGAGCTAAAAAGGTCAATTGATTTCCAGGCAGATATGGGAGGTGGTAGTGTAGTAATGCACTCAGGAGAATTTGATAGGCCAATAACAGACATGTACATGGATGATGAAACTCATAATATGAATTTAGCTCGTGATCCATCAGGAAAGCTAAGAGTAAAGGCATACACTACACAGGAAGTTGACGCAAAATTTGATTTGCTGGATAACAGGACAAGCCAGAAAATGGAAACTGTGCAGAAAGACCGATTAGTTGCATATCCTGTCTGGAACCGGGCAAAAGAAGATTACCAGGGAGTTGATATAGACGGTAAATCTATATTAGTCAAAAAAGGAGATTATATAGATTACCAAAACCAGAAGATACCGGAAAAAGATTGGTATGATTCAGTAAGAGGGAGAGTACCGATATACAGCAAAGAAACCGGAAGATTTTCTGTTGAAAGAAGACATTTTGATTATTTTAGGCAAGAAGCCCAGGAAAAAAATGCACACTTCAGAAAAATGAATGGCAGAGAACCAAACTATTTTGAGAAAGTTTATCCGGAAGAAGCATACCTGCAGGCAACTTTGGAAATGAATGAGGGCCATTCAAGGGGATGGGCATTGCAGTACGGCGAGGAAACTCAAACATGGGTTGATTCCCTTAATGCAATAGACAAAGCTATTGAACATTATAAAGAACTAGATGAATCAATTCCAGAAGATGAAAAGTGGAGAATAATGAAGGATGATCGGGTTGTTCCTATGGGGGGCGCTATTGAGAATCTTATACCTATGGAAACAAAACATCCGTTAAAAGTTCTTGAAGAAGCAAGAAGTTCAGCTTCTAAGAGGCTTGAATTCTCAAGACAAGCTTCAACATCCCAGGAGCAGCAAGCAGAAGATACAAACGAAACAAAAAAGAATATCATAACTCCCATAAAAAGGCTTGAACAGAGTGGCACAAAAATGTATGCTGAAGCCGGAATTCATGCACTACAGAAAACAAAAGACCCTAACAATCCAGTAGTTGTTGCTATTGAAAACCTATTCCCTGAAAGATTTGGAGGTCATTTAGAAGAGTTAAAATGGGTTATCAAAAAATCAAGGGAGAGAATGGTTGAGCTTCTTACAGAGCCGAAAATACAATTGGGTGTCAGTAGAAAGCCTGTTGAAATGACAGAAGAAAGACTTATAGAAGCAGTGCAGCCGGGGAAAGAAGGAATGCTACAGGAAAATCCATATTATAAGGGAATAAGCAGGGGGGAAGCAGAAAAACTTGCAGCAGATCATATTAAAGCTACTCTTGATACAGGGCATTTGAATATGTGGAAGAAATTCTGGCAGGAAGACCCTCACCTGAATAAAGAGCAAAATGAAACAAAATTCAAGGAATGGTACTTGCAGCAGGTTGAAAGCCTGGCAAAAGAAGACATGGTTGGTAATGTCCATTTAGCAGATAATTATGGCTACCAGGATGATCATCTAAGCCCTGGACAGGGTAATGCACCAATAAAAGAAGTGGTTGCTATACTAAAAAAACATGGATATGACAGCGCAATGACAGTAGAGCCAGGTGCAGACGCAACAACTGATTTAAGTGATTTTCATGGATTAATGAAAACCTGGAGACATTTTGGAAGTTCTATCTATGGAATGGCCGGAGGAGGCGGTGCCCAAATACCTCAAAAATGGACTGACGTGCAATATTCATATTTCGGTCAAAACAGGCCCCCTTATTTCGTTTTCGGACCTTATGCACCAAGCAATGACTGGACATTATGGTCAGCAGTGCCTATGGAGTAGAATTCCAATTTTTATTCTTAACTCTAATAACAAAATTTAAAAATAGCAGATATATTGATTAATATAACTAGGTGTATTTATAAAAAAGAGGTGGAAAGTTGGCAAGAAAGGTTATTGACACTTATGAATTGACTGTGAATGACATAATTATAAATATCTCAATTTTCTCTGATGATGACGAACCTGTTCCTGTTTACAACATTTCCATAACCAACATAAGCGAAACCACAAAGATAATTCTTGAAAAAATAAGGGAAGAGTTTGTAAGCCAGGAGACAAAAGCCCTGGAAGAGGATTCACTTGAAACATCAACTATACACCAGCAGTTTAAGAAAGGGATAATGGTATTGCTGAAAAAATACTTTCCAAATGCAAACAAACAGACCATGGACATGCTCATAAATTACATCCTGCAACAGAACATAGGCCTCGGCAATATAGAAATCCTGCTTAAAGATAAAAATCTTGAGGAGGTTGTAGTTAATAGTGCCCATGAACCTATTTGGATTTACCATAGAAAATACGGCTGGCTTAAAACAAATATAACAATACCAAATGAAAGCAGAATAAGGTATTACTCGACAATAATAGGCCGTGATGTAGGTAAGGAAATAACAGTTTTAAATCCCCTGATGGATGCTCATCTAAAGACTGGCGACAGGGTAAACTCCACCTTAAGCCCAATATCCTCAGAAGGCAATACCATAACAATAAGAAAATTTGCAGTAAGGCCATGGACAATAACAGATTTCATCAAGGAAAATACTATCACTTATGAAGCAGCCGCCCTTATTTGGATGGCAGTCCAAAATGAGCTTTCCATAATCATTACCGGGGGTACAGCTTCTGGTAAAACTTCTATGCTGAATGCTGTTGCAAATTTCTTTCCACCAAACCAAAGGATATTATCATTAGAAGACACCAGAGAACTAATGCTCCCTAATATTCTGCATTGGGTTCCATTAGAAACAAGACTTCCAAATCCAGAAGGAAAGGGAGGAATAACAATGCTTGATCTGGTAGTAAACTCATTAAGGATGAGGCCTGACAGGATCCTGGTAGGAGAAATAAGGCGTAAAGCAGAAGCAGAGGTGCTCTTTGAGGCAATGCATACCGGCCATAGTGTCTATGGAACTTTGCACGCAAACAATGTCAGGGAAACTATAAATAGATTGACACAGCCCCCTATAAACCTTCCCAAGCAGATTCTTTCAGCTTTGTCATTAATAGTTGTGCAGCATATAAACCGCAGAAATGGAAAAAGAAGGACATTACAAATTGGGGAAGTAACATATAGCGGCGATGCAAAACCGGTTATGCAGCACAATGCAGTAAAAGACACTCTTGAAAAAATCAACGAGCCAACCACAATATTTGAGACATTAAATCTCTATACAGGGCTTACCAAGGAAGATATACAAAAGGACATTAGCGAAAAAATTGATATTTTAAAATGGGTGGTGCAGAATAATATAACAGATATCAACAAAATAGGCCTGATTATGTCTAAATATTACAGAAAACAGTCTTTTAAGCAAGTTATCAAAAGATGAAAATAGCCATAAACAAGCTAGTGCAAAGAATAAGTTCATTCTTTCCAAAACTTAAGAAGGATATCAGAATAGCACATATAAAAACAACTCCAAGGGAATTCATTAATAAAAATTTAAAATTTTCTTTGCCGTTTTCATTAGGATTGACAATCCTTTTTTTTTTCGTAGCTGACAAAGCAGGGCTTCCTTTAATTTTAATTCCACTTGCTTTTATTGTAATATTCGCCATGATATTCAATTTCCAGTTCCTGAAGCTAAAGGCAGAAATAATTAAAAGGCAGAAAGAAATAGACCAGGAAGTTTTGTTTGCAGGGCAGTATTTACTTATCAAGCTTTATTCCGGAAGACCTTTGCTTAATGCCTTGATTGACACCAGCAAGAGTTATGGGGTCGCGTCAAAATACATAAA
This sequence comes from uncultured Methanosarcinales archaeon, assembly GCA_964466175.1. Lineage (GTDB taxonomy): Archaea > Nanobdellota > Nanobdellia > Woesearchaeales > GW2011-AR4 > JACPJP01. The sequence continues at coordinate 42,742 of CAYXMT010000003.1, forward strand.
GGAAATAGTCAATGACATAAGCACCGGAAGCTCTCTGGAAAAAGCTCTGGAGAACGCGATGATTTATTCCCCTTCTGAAAAATTCAAGAAAATATTGTTTCATGTAAACAATGCATTGAAATTAGGAATAGATGTTACAAAGCCGTTAAATGCTGTTTTAGAGGAGATAACCACAGAACAGGACCTTGAGATCAAGAGGTATGGCAAAAAACTGAACACCATTATTATTTTTTATATGCTGGCAGCCATAGTTATGCCTTCCCTAGGCATGACCATCTTTATTGTTTTGTCAAGCTTCATCAATTTTACCGTAAGCACAACTCACTTTGCAATTGTCATTGGATTCATTATTCTTATACAATTCCTGTTTATATCAATATTTAAGACAATAAGACCTACTGTAAACTTGTAAAATGCCACTAAGAGTTATATTTTTGGAGGAATTTGGTAAAGCCTTTGTGCCTAAACGCGCAATCCCTCACTTAAGGCTGTTTCTGCTTAAAGCAGGCATCATTAATGTGCCCTATAAATTCTTTGGTGCTTTATTTTACTTGACAACACTAATAACCGGAATTATCTACCTGCTTTACGTAAACACATTTCTTTTGCAATACTCCACATTAATTGTATTAATTGCATCAATAGGTGCCTGGTTTGCAATCCAGTTTTCTCTGGCAACACTTTTCATTTTAATGATTTATTTTTACGTGGATATGCAAATATATCTAAGAACAAAGAAAATGGAAGAGATGCTTCCTGATTTTCTGCAAGTAGTTGCTTCCAACCTAAAAGGAGGGATGTCTTTCGAAAATGCTTTATTAGGTGCTATTAAGCCAAGGTTTACCATTTTAGCAAATGAGATGGCAGAAGTGTCAAAAAAGGTAATGACCGGCCATGATGTAAGCAAGGCATTAACTGAATTAGGGGAAAAGTATGACAGCCCCATGCTGCGTCGTTCGATTGACCTGATGATAAGCGAGCTCGAAAGCGGCGGTGAAATAGCAGACCTAATAGATAAAATAGTCGATAATATTAAAGAAACAAAGGCTTTGAAAGAAGAGATATCTACTTCGGCTGTAGCCTACACAATCTTTATGGCGGCAATAGTAATTGTTATTGCTCCTTTGCTGTTTTCCCTGTCTTTCCATCTTTTGATAGTTATACTTAACTTTGTGTCAAAGCTGTCGGCTGTAACTGGCAATGCCGGAGCCCTGCCGTTTAGTGTTACTGATGTAGCCGTAGAGCCTAACAATTTCAGATACTTCTCAATAGCGGCCATATCAGTGATATCATTTTTTTCCTCCCTCATTGTCTCCATAGTGGAAAAAGGAAATGTCAAAAGCGGTCTAAAGTACATACCAATCTTTATAATCAGTTCTTTATTCTTCTATTTCATATTCATGAAAATATTAGGTGCTGTTTTCTCAGGATTAGTTCTTTGAAGAAATGTATCCCCGCGGCC
>CAYXMT010000004.1:0-36653 GCA_964466175.1 uncultured Methanosarcinales archaeon
CTTTTAGCTTATTTTTTATTTTTTCGACAAAAATCTTTTTTTGTTTCTGATTTATGTCATGTGTTGCTTTCAATAATTTGAAATCATAGCCATACTGTTCAGATATTTTTATGAATGCCTGCACGTCTTTTGGAAAGCAAAAGCCTCCATAGCCGATGCCTGCGTTTAGAAAAGACTTTACTATTCTTTTATCATAGCCCATGCCTTCTGCTACCTTCTCGACATCAGCTCCTGAAAGTTCGCATATGTTTGCTATCGCATTGATAAAAGATATTTTTGTAGCCAAAAAAGCATTAGAAGCGTGTTTTATCATTTCTGCGCTCCTTATATCAGTCACAAGCATAGTCCCTTTTATAGTCGCATATAATCTCCTCATTATGTCTTCTGCTTTTTTGCTGTCTGTTCCAATAACAATCCGGTCAGGCTCCATTGTATCTTCTATTGCAGTCCCTTCCCTTAAGAATTCCGGATTGCTAACAACATCAAAATCGACATTGGTTTTTACATTCTCTTCTATTATTTTTTTTACCTTTTCACCAGTCTCAACAGGAACAGTGCTCTTATGTACAATGACTTTGTATGAGCTTATATTTTCTGCAATATCTTTAGCTACTGCTTCAACATATTTAAGTTCTGTTTCGCCGGTAACTTTTGGAGGAGTTCCAACGCAGATAAAAATAATTTCCCCATGGTCTATAACTTCCTTATTGTCATGCGTAAATCTTAATCTTTTCTCCTTAACATTCCTAACTACTAATTCTTTCAGGCCAGGCTCGAAAATAGGCATTACTCCTTTGTTTAAGCCGTCTATCTTTTCTTTGTCAATATCTGCAGCTAAGACATCATTTCCCAGTTCTGCAAATACTGTTGCTGTAGACAATCCTACATAACCTGTACCAATTACTGATATTTTCATATTAGCTTTGGAATAGAAATCCATTTAAAAAGCTTACCCTAATTAAAAATCAAATTTAGATAAAAAAGGTGGACAGCTTTTCTGATTTCCCGTGCGAAAGCACAGTACAGTCAGAAACGGAGGCTTTCTTAACTTCGGAGTTCGGAATGGGATCCGGTGAACCAAGCCCCTATGGCCGTCCAGTAAGAAGTGATATATGTCAATTTAAAAAGGTTACTGATTTTAATCAATCTGAATAGTTATTCTCTTCTCCTTAACATCAACATCTTTAACAACCTTATGACCTTTTAATTTGTCTTTAATCTCTTTCCATGAATACTTTTCACTGGCCTTATTCATCTCATCAAGAATCCCTTTAATCATTTGGTAATTATTGTAGATTAACTCTGCTTTTTCTCTGTTTTCTATTTCCCCTTTTTCCATGCCCTTCATAGTTTCTTTTTGCTCTTCTATAATCCTTTTAATCTCGTCAATTTTCTTTGTATTGGCAGAATCGTCTTTCTTCGCTATTTTCAGTTCTTTTGTGAAATATTCATCCAAAGCCTCGCTAAAACCAGAGAATTTCTTCTTTTCATAATCTTTGTAAAGTTCCAAAGCAACAGGAACAATGCCCTTCACATCTTTATCCTTATAAATTATTTGAGCATTTTTTTTACTTTTAATTATTTTTTTTATTGAGTTTAATATTTTTGTAGATTCATTGATTTTTTTTGGTATTGTATTTTTATCGACATCGCTCAACAAACAAACTTCTTCAGAATAAACGCCTCCTAGCCCAAGCTCAACTGCCAGGGCAGTTACAACTTTATCTTTCTCTGATTTTTTCAATAAATCAGCAATATCCTTTTTATCCAGCTTAAAAACATTATATTCCATATTAGGATATTTGTATTTTTCTTTTGGAACTATTGCTCTGTCTCTGAATTTGTGCTTAATCGCACAATTAATTATAACATCATCATTATTGCATAAAATAACGTTTCCTTTGCCGAAAAATTCAAGATAGAGATATTTTACCTCATCTTTTGACTTAAAGACTAATTTTAAAATACGTTCAGGTTCAAGCTGAACAATTGAATCAAGAAATTTCCCCTCAAGATGCTTCCTAAGAAAAGTGCAAAACCCAGAAGGTGTTTCGTCAATGTTTTTTGCCTTAGCAAGAAAAATAGATTTGCCAACAATAATTCTTAATATCTTCTTTCCAACATTGCTCTTATAAAATTGGACATAAATTTCTTCTTTGCCTTTATTGTAGACTTTATCTACTTTAGATTTCTCTAATTCCTTTAGTTCTTTGAGTAAAAAGTGCAGGTCCAAAGACGATAGTTGCATTGCCATATATTAAAAAAAGGAATAAGAATATATAAAGTTATAGCAAACAAACGATTGCATTTAAAAGAATTATCCTAAAAATCCCCTGATAAACCCAGCTCGGGTAATATTTTCTGTAAGGAGCTTATAATCTCTGGATTTGAAATTTTCAAGTATTATAGAAGTGACCTTCTTGTGATTTTCATCAACATCATAGTTTATTATTTTAGCTATATCTTCAATCTTGCTGGAAATCTCATGAGGAAATACACTAAGGTTATCCTTATTAAAAAACCTTAAGGAATCCCTAAGGTCCTCATCAAAACTAGGGTATATACTCCGGACATAATCTATATCGCTTTCGTCCAAAGCATTCAAGCCTAAAATCTCCGGTGGAAGTCCGTAAGAATAAAGGGATGCGCAAAAGGTAATGGCCCTAGGCAATTTTAATCCGGAAACCTCTCTGGAATATCCAAACAGTCCAATATGAAGTTTTCTTTTCCTCCTTGACGGAATATATGGAGACATGTCATTAATCAGTTTGCCAAGCAGATTAATTTGTTTTTGGTATTCATTAGTTAGTTTTTCAATAATTAAAATGCATTTTTCTTCATCTACGATTGTAGGGTTTCCCGGCTTTGAATCATTCAAAAAGTTTACAGCCTTTGTAACATCCTTAATATCATAATCGTATTTAAATGCCGACTGCAGGGTAAAAGTATGGACACTTGGAAATCCCCCCACACAATTATTAACGTTTGTGGGTTTAAAATTTCCCCTAAAAGGTGCAGAACCGCAGCCAAGTATTGGCAATATATCAACAGACGATTTTTCCTGCAGTTTCCTTAATCTTTGTAGTGAAACCTTAAGTAAAAGTACTGTTGCTAAGCTTCCATAATTCAATGCAGGGTCAGATCTTGCAAGCCACACTCTTTGGTAATCCTCGACCTTTTCCTGCTGCAAAAATTCTCCGGTTATTTTATCTGCATCCAGTATAGAATCCCTATCTTCAAGTAATGGGATGACTCTTACTGTCTTTGGATGGAATTCACCAATCCAGTCTGCAATTGTAGTGCTATTATCTAAATTCTGGTGCTGTTTGCCAATAACATGTTTTTTGTAATATTCCGCTATTTGTATTATCTCCTTGCTGTTTGTAGTCATCGGCAAGGCGACTTCAAAAATAGGGGATATATCCTCACCATAAAACAGCTTTGCAGTATCAAAATTCCGAGGTATGCTCTCCAGAGCCTCTAGTAATATCTTAGCCTCGCTTTTTTCAACAGAGGGGTTAGGCACTCTTAAGGTAAGAAAAATATCCTTGCCCAACTTATTCTTGTTAAAATAAGGTCCGTATTTGCTTAATAGCTTCTTAACAACATAGGCATCTACCTCCTTCCCTTCACAATCCCACAATTGTTCAAGGCAGTTCATATGAGAATAAGCATAGAATGCCTCTTTGATTTCATCATCTCCCCCAAGTTCAGTATTATCCGAGAAAAAAGGCACATGCACATTATCAGGATGCTGTGTAGACATAGTCCTAGAGACATTATGTTGGGTCATAAAACCAGAAGCGAGCTCAAATTTAAATATATTATGGTAAATATGGCTGTGTCCAAATCAGGGGAAGTGGGTGGGAAGAATAATGTTAAATCTACAATCAAAATGGTGCGTGTTGTTAACCAAATGATTTGATAAAATGATATCTCGGTAGCCAATTTTGACTTAAGTCTGCTCTGGCACAGCCGTTAAATAGATAACAATTTAGTTGTCCATTTCTCAATCCTGTCCAGACCTTTTTCAATTTCATCCATTGATGCTGCATAGCTAAGCCTTACATGATCATCAGAGCCGAATGCGCTTCCAGGAACAACAGCAACTAAAGCCTCATCAAGCAATTTAGAAGCAAAGTCCATTGAATTCGATCCTATCTTGCTGATATCCGGAAAAGCATAAAAAGCACCCTCGGGCTCTATACAGCTTATTCCAGAAATTTCATTCAATCTTTTATGCATAAATTTCCTTCTTTCATCAAAAGCTTTTACCATCTTCTTTACACTATCTTGTGAACCATTTAAAGCTTCTAAAGCAGCCATCTGGGCAATATTTGATACGTTTCCTGTAGAATGGCTTTGTAGGTTTGACATCACATCTATCACTTCCTTATTTCCACCGCAATATCCCACTCTCCATCCAGTCATCGCATATGTCTTTGAGACAGAATTTACAGTTATAGTTAAATTCTTTATCTCCTCATTCAAAGATGCAATACTTACATATTTTTTATTTCCATAGGTAAAAAACTCATAAACCTCATCAGACAGGACATAGAAATTATTCTCAACTGCAAGCTTCGCTATCTTCTTGATTTCCTCCAAATCCACAACAGCCCCGCTGGGATTGTTTGGGCTGTTTAAAATAAGCAGTTTTGTCTTATCGCTTATATTCTTCTCAACATCTTTAGCAGTTAACTTAAATCTGCCATTAGTTTTGCAAAAAACAGATCGTGCATCTGCTAATTTGATCATTTCTTCATAGCTTACCCAATAAGGGACTGGCAATATGCATTCGTCTCCCTTATCTAAAATTGAAAGTGCTGCATTATACAGGGCCTGTTTTCCGCCGCAGCTTATCATAACCTCAGAAGCATCATAATTAATTTTATTGTCATTCTTAAACTTGTTAATTACCGCTTCCTTAAGTTCTTTAATGCCTCCAACCGGAGTATATCTCGTAATATTATCATCTATTGCCTTTCTCGCAGCTTCTTTAATATTTTCCGGAGTATTAAAGTCCGGCTCTCCGGCTCCAAATATTAGAATATCTTTTCCTTCTTTTTTTAGTTGTTTTGCCTTTGCATCAACTGCAAGAGTTGCACTTGGAGCAATATTTTTTACCTTACCTGATATCAACTGTACCACCAATTTTCCTGGAAATATAATTAGTACTAAAATCTTTTGTTGCATCTATAACAATTATCTTATGCTTATTTTCCTTGGCTTCATTCAGGCACACATCAAATATCTCGACATCTAAATTCTCCCTGACTTTGCTTTTTGAATATTTTTTCTTCTTTAATCTTTTTTCCAGTTCTTTTAGATCACATTTAACAACTATGCACATATCAACATATTTCTTTGGAAGATGATGAGATAAGTGAGAATCAATAATTATTCCATTCTTTATTTTCTTGTTTTTATTTTTAATTAATTTAGTTTTATTGGAACTAATCATTGAATTTTTCCCATTGCAAGTTTTTATTTCTTTGATTAGAGCTTTATTCAATTTCTTGACATCAATAATCTTCGTCTTCCTTTTTTTATCATAACCTTCAGAAATATCATATTGCTTTACAATTTCATTTACATCAATATAATTGAAATTTAGTTTTTTAGCTAACTTCTTTGATAGTGTTGTTTTCCCTGTTCCGGGTGTTCCAGTTACAATGATTACTTTCATCAGGTATTGGCAAAATCTTTATTTATTAAATATTATCTATTATTGCAATAAAAACAAAAAATATTTTAAATCCGATATTCTTAATACTAATTAATGCAGGAAATAATTACTATTTCAACAGCAAAAAAGCAGGAATTAATAGATATACATAATGAAGTTGCTTCTATAGTTAAGAAATCAGAAGTAAAAGAAGGTTTGTGTAGTGTTTTTGCAATGCACGCAACCGCAGCAATAATAATAAATGAGAATGCTGACCCTAATATTTGCCTTGATTTATTGGATGCCTTAGATAAGTTAGTTGAAGAAGGTGCTTGGCGCCATGATAATATAGATGGAAATGCAGCTTCCCATATAAAAGCTACAATTTTAGGGCCTTCTGAAACAATACCTGTTAAAGACAGTAAATTGCAGCTGGGTACATGGCAAAGTCCAATGTTTGTAGAGTTAGACGGACCAAGAAGTAGCAGGGAAATTATTGTACAAGTTATAGGTGATTAAATGATATGTGATATGTGTGGCTCTGAAGGGAAATTATTCAAAGCAGTAATAGAAGATGCGCAGTTGAATGTATGCCAGATATGCACCAAATTTGGAAAAGTGATTAGTGTTGTACAGCAAGACAGGAAAATTGCTCCAAAAACTCTCAATGTAGAGGTGCAACCAGAAGTAAAAGACGTATTGGTTGAGGGCTATGCAGAAAAAATAAGAGAAAAAAGAGAAGCATTGGGATTAAAACAAAGGGATTTTGCAAAAAAAATAAATGAAAAGGAATCTCTAATGCAGAAAATAGAATCCGGTAATTTTGAGCCTTCTATAGAGTTTGCAGAACGGATTGGGAAATTCCTCAATATAAGTCTCATAGAAGAATATAAAGAAGAACATGAGCAACAGCCAAAATCAAAGACTAATTCTTTCACCATAGGTGATTTTATTAAGGTAAAGCAGAAATAATTACTTTCTTACAAGAATATACTGCTCGCAATTCTTATCTTTATTGTAATATTTTGTTTCAAAGTTATTTTTTACTCTAGTCATAAAATCCTCTTTATAGGTGGAACATTCATTGCTATTAGGATCACACCAGATATTACATGTATCTAGGAGTACAACTCCTTTATTTGACAATAGACTGGCCATTTTCTCATTATCAAACGTAGGATAGTAGATAATTTCTACTTTTTTGTCAAAATAAACTGTGTATAAAGGACTTGATGTCCATACCTTTCCAAGGTTATTAATGGCTATATAGTTTTGAAACACAAAAAAGTTATTTTCCTTTCGGATCTCTATACTTTCGTTAACAGAGATTATGGAAAATGCATTGAAAATAAATAGCCCTGAGAAAACAGCAAATAGAGTTATCTTTAAATCCCTACTTTTAATAAGCCCGAAAAACTTTATTATTCCGTACGCAGCAATAATATACAAAAACGGGAGGAACATAATTAAAAATCTCATTTCTTTATGTTTGATAGAGATAAAAAACATGAAGGGTATTAAAGATAAGTAAAGCAAAAGGCTTTTTTCCATGCTTAATTTTTTCTTGAATAAATAATATGCACCAGGAATAAAAAACAGATAAAGGAAATTATTTATAAAAAGCCTTAAAGGATAAAACAATAATGACTGGTAATTAGACAATCCAGTAGTTTTTGTAAGAAATACTTGCAATAAGAAAGGATAAAAAATATTTTGGTACAATAAAAAATTTAATAGCAGATAGGGAAAGATTGGAATGATAAATCCTAAGCCAATTTTGACAAGATTTTTGGCAAGAGTTTTATTTTTTTTAGAATATAAAAACAATATAACAATTATCACTAAAAATGGGATGAGATGTAAGAATCTAGTCATAAATCCAATTCCAAAGAATATCCCGAATAAAAAATATCTCTTTTTGATGAAAAAATAAATTGCAACCAAGATAAAAAATGTAGAGACAATTCCAGAAAGCATCAGCTTACTGAAGAAAAAGAAAGTTGAAGTAAAAGCTAGTAATAATGTTGATAATAAGGCTATTTTTTTATCAAATATTACTTTAGCAATCAAGTATGTCATCAATAAAACTCCAACGGAAAAGATTAAAGAGATAATTTTTCCGAATAAAATAACATCAAGATTGAGTTTCCAGAAAAACCCCAGAATTAATGGCCAGATTATGGGCCTGGATGCTTCCCACAATCCCGCATTTCCTAAAGAGAAGATATATTTCCCCATCCCCACATAAACAGCAGCATCCCACCATACATTTTTCTGAAAAAAGATAATGATAAGATTGGAAATAAAAAATAGCGCAATAATAATTAACAATGAATATTCCGTATAATGAGATTTGTATTTGCCCATATTATTTAAGATCTACACATTCATCTATTTTAGTTAAATAATGTGGGCATATAATTTTCAGAATATCCTCTTTTTTTGTAAGGCCTTCATATTTCTCACTCTCTATGACTATAGATGGATAGTTGGATATATCATATGTGCTTTGGAGAGTGCTTATCATTGGTTCCTCATTAAGTTTAGAGTCAAATGAAAATATCAGCAATTTCTCTTTGAATCTTTTCTTAAGGTATGTAAGCACAAAAGCCTGGTTGTTGCAGTCAGGACATTCTTTATCATCAGAGAAGAAATAAAGTATAGTGACTATATCCTCATGACATAACTCCTTTGTTTTTTTTGCTAAAAGCCAGTACTTTATTTGTGCTAAAACATACTCTCTTTTCAGCATATCAAACTCTCCTTTGTTTATCTTAGCATCCTCATCAAAAGTTTCCAGTCTTTCTCTTGTGTTTTCCAGGCTTTCTATGTTTTTTTCAAAAGTTTTTGAGACAGCATCACAATTGTTTTCCTGGCTTAGCTGGTCTATAAATGCGTACTGCAGCTGCAGGCTACTGAAATCGAGGTTTTGTCCTTTGCTTATCTCACCTACATAGCTTAATCTCTTCCCCTCTATTACCAGGCCGAATAACACTCCCAGAAGGAATATGCCTCCGGTTATAATTGCTACAATTATGTATTTTTCCTTGCTGATATGCCTTGTCACCATCTTTGTTTTTTTCCTCTCAGTAGGTCAAATGCTACCCTTATCCATATTAAGCCAAGAACGAAAAAATAGAGTATCAGGTAGCTTAAGAATGAGAAAACACCGTATTTAGTGGCTTTCTTTTCATTTGTCCTTATCATTGATTTTCTTATTATAGTCAGGGCTATTCCTACCATTATAAGCATCAGCAACAGGGTCATGTAATTTAGGTCCAGATAATGGAAATTTAATGAAAAAGTCCTTATCAATGTCATTATATCAAATTCTATCATGCTCAGGTTGTACACATACTGGATATACGGTTTGAATATATAATATGCTGTGGCTGAGATGATTATTATTGCCACTAATCCATATATTATAATTGTAGGCATCTGTATCAGCCCAAAATCCCCGTAATCCTTATTGAACATCATTTTCCTGTATTTGAATGCGTTTATCAGAGAACCTTTATACCACCTGTTTCTCTGCTTGGAAAGCTCCTTAAAAGATGATGGGGCAATTGTATATACATCTGCGTTGAGCAATTGTATTATCCTGTAATTGTGCTGCTGCAGCCTTAAGGATATTTCCAGGTCTTCTGTAAGATTATTCTCATCAAATCCTCCTACTTCTTCCAGGATGGATTTCCTATAGATGCTGAACGGCCCTGGAGCAACATGAATGCAGTCCAGTTTGCCCATAAGCTCCTTATAGAATATATTTACAAGGTATTCCAGCCATTGCATCTTCTGCAGAACGTTCTTTGGTTTCCTTACTTTCAGCAATGGAAGTACTGAAGCCACATTCTCATCAGCAAATTCCGGCAGAAGTTTGTGCAAAGCATCTTTTGTGACATAAGAATCAGCATCCAAGCAGACAAAAAACTCTCCTTTGCTTTGCCTTAATGCATTGTTCAATGCAGCTCCTTTTCCCTTGTTTTTTTGCTCGATTAATCTTATATTAAAGCCTTTATTGTTGTTTATTATTTCTTTTGTTACTTTGGATGTGTTGTCTGTGCTCCCATCATTGATTATTAAAAGTTCATATTTATTTTTTGGATAGTTTAGCTTCAGCACTGACCCTATTGTCGGCCTTATTCTTTTCCCTTCATTAAATGCTGGTATTATGATGCTTACAAAAGGCAGTTTCTTTAGCTCTCTTGCTCTTTTTTTGGGTTTGTCTTCCAGCAGCACCATAAACCAGAAAATTGCAAAGTACAAAGATACAAAATAAGCAATCCAGAGTATTATTTTTATCAGTTCTGCCATGTAGAAATAATTATCTTGTTATTATATAAATATTACGTATTGAGAAAAGCTTAAGAACTGATTTCCATTACCCTTCTTGTATGGACAAATTAACTACTGGCAGCAAGATTTTAGATAAGATGCTTGATGGAGGCTATGAAAAGGATATTATAACAACCATGTATGGTCCTGCTGGTTCTGGAAAGACTGGTTTGTGCATTCTTTGCGCAATAAATACAGCACGTGAAAGAAAAAAAGTAATTTACATTGATACTGAGAATAATTTTTCTGTGGAAAGGTTTAAGCAAATTTGTTCTTCTATAAATCAAAATTATGCTAAACTGCTTAATTGCATTGTTTTTTTGCGTCCATCAACCTTTGAAGAGCAAAAAAATACTTTTGAAAAGCTTAAGGAAGTTATTACTGATAAAGTTGGCCTTGTAATATTTGATTCAGTTGCAATGCTTTATCGTTTAGAACTGGGAAAAACAGATGATGTCTATGATGTAAACAAGAATTTAGGAATGCAATTAGCTTACCTTAAGCAAATTGCTTCTAAAAAACGCATTCCTGTTTTAATAACCAACCAAGTTTATTCTGATTTTGAAGAAAAAGATAAAGTTAATTTAGTTGGCGGTGATTTATTAAAGTACGGAAGCAAGTGCTTAATTGAGCTGCAAATAACACCTTCCAACAACCGACTCGCAATAGTCAAAAAACACAGATCAATACCATCAGAACGCAACATCACATTCAAAATAGTCGAAGGCGGCATCATCGGAACAAAAGAGAATAAGGGTTTTAGGTTATTTTAGGAAAGGTTGTGTAACAGCTGTTAGATGCACTTTTTCTGTGCCTTGTATATTATTCTCTTGCGAGAGAATTAGACTTAACGGATAATGAGGTTAGATTGCCCTACTTAGCCATCTTGGAATGCTAGACCTCTTTTCTTTTAACATGTATTTAATAAATTTTAATTCTCGTTGAGAATAATTAAGTTTAATTTTAATTTTTTGGTACTTTTTGATGCAACTGAAAAAAGTATGTCTAAGTCCTCAATTGATTTTAACATTTTCGAATGATTAATTAAGAATATAAACATTTCTTCTGAAACTTTTTGCAAAAAATTTCGGTCTTCTATATGAAACTCGGAAATATTTTTATGTGCATAGAGATTCCGTTTATCGCGAAGAATCTCCATTTTAAGAATCCAATTTGGGGAAGGAGTTCTTAAAATAGAGTTAACCCTTTCAGGTACATGATCTTTTTTATTAATCTTAGTAACACCTTCCAGTGAATTCCAAAATTTCAAGCATCCCTCTGCTACTTCTATCGAAGTGATTCCTTCATTGTACAATCTTAAATTTTCGAATATTAGCAAATTAAGTTCATTTTTTTTAGGCAATTCATTTAAAAATTCAGCATAATCTAAAAAAAATAACGGTTTTGCTAAAGTCTCGGCGCGAAAAACTGCCCTTCTGTTCATCCAAACACACCATTTCCACAACATTTTTAAAGCGATATAGCTAACTTATTAGTCGTTAAGGGTGGTATTGAGGTATTTGGATGGACTACTTTAGAATATATGAAACATCGCATCATATTGACAGAGTATTAGATGAAGTAGTAGATCCAGCACTTACAAATTTAATGAGAGACCATTGCGATGAAGCAATAGCTATTTATCGTCGTGGATTCGTAAACGATAGAAGTGTCCAAATGACGGAATTCGCTGGAATTGACATTGCCAGGCTTGATCCAACAACATCTGCTAAGTTAGATAAAGCAGTTCAAGGCATATTCTATTTAGGTAATGAAGCTGCCGGAAATATAATAGAAGGAATGAACAATGGAGACTTGTCAGATGAAGCAGAGCGGGTTACAAAAAACATACTAGGCTATATTAAGGATCATTTGAGTATTGGAGCAGAATATCAGGGTACTGGGCCAGATATGATTGAACGAATTAAGCGTATGCCAGTTGTTTGGAGAAGTCCTAAGAGTGTACTATAAAATGAACAAAGAAGCAATTAAAAAACAACATCAAAAAGGAAAATTAACAGCAAGAGAAAGAATAGACGCTTTATTAGACAAAGATTCTTTTACAGAACTAAACAAATTAGTAGAACTAACAAGCCATAACTATAATTTACAAGAAAAGAAGCAAGAAGGTGACGGGGTAATAACAGGTTATGGTAAAATAAACGGAAAACCAGTAGCAATTTTCGCGCAGGATTTTACCTTTATGGGAGGTTCAATGGGAGAAGCCCATAATAAAAAAATAACCCTAATACAAGAGCACGCTTTGCAAACAGGAATACCTATCATTGGTCTTTTCGACAGTGGAGGAGCAAGAATCCAGGAAGGAATTAATTCTTTAGACATTGGAGGTAAAATATTCAAAAACAACACTTTAGCTTCCGGTGTAATACCACAAATCTCAGTAATTTTAGGGCCATGCGCAGGAATTGCAGCCTACTCACCAGCCTTAACTGACTTTGTATTGATGACCAAAAAAATAAGCAGCATGTTCATAACAGGTCCAGAAGTAATCAAAACAATAACCGGAGAGAACATTGACACCAACAGCTTAGGAGGCTCTTTAGCGCATAATGAAAAATCAGGTGTAGCTCATTTCATATCAGAAAATGAAAAAGAATGTTTTGAAACAATTAAACTGTTACTAAGTTACCTCCCTCAAAACAACATGGAAAATCCTCAAACAATAAGCACAAATGATGATCCAAAAAGGGCAAACACAAAACTAACTAACATCATCCCAAAAGACACAAAAAAGGCATATGACGTAAAGAGTGTAATTGAAGATATTGTAGACAAAAACACTTTCTTAGAAGTACAGCCATTATACGCTCAAAATGCAATCACCGGCTTAGCAAGATTAAACAATAGCTCAATAGGAATAGTAGCAAACCAGCCGAAAATATTAGCAGGATGCTTAGACATAAATTCCTCAGATAAAATAGCAAGATTCGTAAGGTTTTGCGACGCTTTCAACATACCGATAATAAACCTTGTAGACGTTACAGGATATCTTCCTGGAATCAACCAGGAGCATGGTGGGATAATAAGGCATGGAGCAAAAATACTCTACGCTTATTCTGAAGCAACCGTCCCAAAAATAAGCCTGGTAATGAGAAAAGCCTATGGAGGGGCATATATAGCCCTTGTAAGCAAAGATATGGGCTTTGACAAGGTAATTGCCTGGCCTGATGCAGAAATAGCAGTCATGGGCGCAGAACAGGCTGTAAACATAATCCACAGAAAAGATAAAGATAATATAAAAAAACAGAGGGTAAAAGAATACAAGGAGAAATTCCTTAACCCTTACGAAGCAGCAAAGCATGGAAAAGTAGACATAATAACAGAGAAAAAGAACACAAGAAAGACATTAATCAGCTGCCTGGAAATGCTTATGACAAAGAGAGAAAGAAGGCCTGCAAAAAAGCACGGAAACATGCCTGTATAAAATGGAAGAGATAACCATAAAGGTTAATGGCAAAGATTATGATGTCCGGGTTGAAGAAACCGATGATGGAAAAATATTAGTCCATTGCAATGGAGATGTTTATGAAGTAGAGCCTGGCCAGGACAAAAGAGCAGCTATTTTCAACAGAGTTAAAAAACAAAAAATTGAGGAAACAGGTCACATAGTTGTTATATCGCCATTGCCGGGAAGAATTTACGAAATAAATGTAAAAAAAGGCGACAAGGTCAAAACCGGGCAATCATTAATTAAGCTCATAGCAATGAAGATGGAAAATGACATAACTGCTCCAAGATCAGGAACAGTAAAAGAAGTAAAAGTTAAAAAGGATGAGAGTGTTAGTAAAGATGATATTCTGGTTATTATTGATTAACCCTTTATTTTTTCTGCGCCTTTCCATAAGTAAGGGAATAAAGCAACTGCTCCTAATGCTTTAATAGTATCTCCAATAATAAATGGAATAAGTCCTGCTTTTAAAACACCAAAAAATGTAAGGCTTGGCAAAGCAGCTGCGAGCCATGGCAATCCAAAAGCATAGATTATTACTTCTCCAGCCAAGATAACCAATAAAACTGATTTCCATGTCCTTCCATAGCCTTTCTCTATCAGATAACCAACTGCAAAAGCAGCAAAAATAAAGCCAACAATATAGCCTCCACTAGGGCCGAGAAATACCGGCAAGCCTGCATTATAGCCTGCAAAAACAGCTAAACCAAGTAATCCTGCCAAAGCATAGGCTAACAGCGATACAGCTCCTCTAAATGAGCCAAAGAAAAAAGCTATTGTGAAAACACCAAAAGTCTGCATGGTTATAGGAACCGGCCATAAAGGAATCCTGATTTTAGCTATTAAAGCCAAAAAAACCACGCTTAAAGCAATCATAGCTATATCCAAAAAAACATTTCTTTGCCTGAAAATTGCTTCATACAGTGTTTTATATTTTAATTCATGTATCATGATACCACTTTAGTTTTTATTGTTTATATTTACTGCCTAGCAGTCTTCTGACCAAACAATATTCCAGCTAAAACATTCAAAGCCCATGCCTGCAAAACCCCAATAGAATAAACACTGCCAAAAACAAAGTTCCACAGCAGCATCACCGGAAAAGCCAAAACTAAACCCACTATTCCGCTGATCAGTACAACCAGGGCTATAGTATAAGCCATTTCCAGCATTCTTTTCAAAAACGGTGTTTGATCTAATAGTGCCATTTATATCTCCTCAAAGTAATGTTACTCCCTTTTTAAACATTTTGATAAAGAGGTCATAGCCTAAACAATTCCCGATATGTTTAAAGATAGTTAAGTATTCCGTACTTCTAAAAGAGGAGATAATAGCTCCAAGTTATTTCTTGGATTATTAGGAGATAAATAATTATGAATGAACCTATAAACCCCGGACAAGTGCCTATAAATCCCGATCTGGTAATTGAAGCGTTTGGTCACTTAGATGAACTAGCAATGGAGAGATGGGAATGGTTGCATCATTAATATTGGGAAATAAGAACAGATTTTCCCTATCTAGGTTCTAGCGATGCGCAACATATGTTTTTTGGAAGATTGCCGGAAGAAGATAATGTTGTAGGAGCATGTTCTCTAGAAAAAAGAAGTGAAAGTGGTCTGTATGCCATAACATACCTGACTCACCCAGACTTTGAAGGAAGAAGAGTAGCAACAACACTAGCTGCTCATGCTGTAAATTTTGCTAAGAAAAAACCAAATATTACGACACTTAATGCAGCAGTTAAAGAAGGATCTGTTGATGAAAGGGTTGTTCAAAGGCTGGGTTTTTTGTATGATTGGGATGTTGTTGATGGTGGAAGAAGGACAAATATGTACCAATTAGATACAAGTAAGTAAAAACCAAAATAAACAAAAAGATAATAAATACAAACTTCTATCTTAACATATTATGAAAACCAATAAGACAGAACTAAGAGTTTACTATGCAGACACAGATCATGGCCAAGTCGTTTATTATTCAAACTATCTGAAATGGTTTGAAATTGGAAGAACAGAGATTCTAAGGCAATCCGGATTCAATTATGCAAAGTTTGCAAAACAAGGCCTTATAGCCCCAGTAGTTGAGGTAAAATGCAATTACAAGGAATCTGCAAAATATGACGATATCATAATAATTAAAACAGCCATAGAGAACATAGGCAACAGCAGTATCAAATTTAATTATAAAATCTCAAGAAAAAGCGACAAAAAATTATTGGCTGAAGGTTATACAGTAAATGTTTTTGTCGACCAAAAAACAAAGAAATCAACTAAAATACCTGAAAATCTAAGAAAAGCATTGAAAAGCTAAACAGTAAAAATATCTCCTTCTATTATTTTCTTACGTTTCCCATTCTTCAACTTCAAAACCAAATTACAATCTTCATCAACACCAACAGCTTTGCCAACATACACTCCAGATAGTGTCTCAGCCCTTATTTTCTTTCCTAAAGTGCAAGAATATTTTTTCCAGATTTTAATTATCTCATTATATTTTTTATTATTATAATATTTATACAATGAATTGAATTCTTTTACTATTTCATTGATTATTTTTTTAATATCATATTCTTTATTGGTTTCAAGTGTTAATGAAGTTGCTTTATCAGAAATATCTTTACTAAATTTTTTCTGATTTACATTGACACCAATCCCAATCAACGCATAATTATCTTTGGTGGGATTGTGGGGAGGTGGGAGGGAAAAATGCCTTCGGTCAGAGACCGAATGTTGTTTGTAAACAGTTTCAGTCAAAATGCCGCATATCTTCTTTCCAGAAATCAAAACATCATTAGGCCATTTTACTTTAGAATTTAATTTTATTGTTTTAGCAACGGCAATAGAAGCAATAAAAGTAAGGTATTTTACCCTCGACAAATCTTTTTCTTTAAGCAATATGGTCATGTACAAGCCGCCTAAAGAAGAAACCCATTTTCGTTTAAACCGCCCTTTACCAGAAGTTTGTTTATCTGCAATAACAATTACTTTATCAAAACCTTTCTTAGCTAAGCTTTTGGCTTTAGAGTTAGTAGAAGAAAGAGTCTTAAAATAAAAAACCTTATTCATTTTGCATTAATTCTTGTCTACCTGACATGACCCACGCATTTGGTTTGTTATTAAGATTATTCTTCTTATCCATATACTTGGATACTGCAGTAGTGACCACAATCATTTTCTGGCCGTTGGTTAATTCTTTGCGTTTTTGACCGATGTATTTCTTTACAGATTTAAGAATGTCATTTTTCTCTATAAACGCTGTTGTAAATTTCCCCTTGACAAAATTTTTGTTGTGCAAAACAGCCAGATGGAAAGGTATTGTTGTCTTTACACCTTCTATAAAATATTCTTTTAGTGCCCTGTTCATCCTGGTTATTGCCTCATGTCTGTCATTTCCATGGCATATTAACAAGGATAATAATGAATCATAATCAGGCAGCACTTTATAGCCCTGGTGGCATATGCTGTTAACCCTTATTCCCGGACCTCCAGGAGGAAGATAATTAGTTATTAATCCGATTGAAGGCCTGAAATCTTCCAAAGGATCTTCTGCATTGACCCTACACTCTATTGCCCATCCATCAAGCTTGATATGGTCCTGGTTAAATGCAAGTTTTGCTCCTGCCGCAAGCTTAATCTGTTCCTTGACAAGGTCCACTCCAGTGACCATTTCAGTAACTCCGTGTTCAACTTGTATTCTTGTATTCATTTCTATAAAATAGAAATTCTTGCTCTTGTCCAGCAAAAACTCTACGGTTCCGGCTCCTTCGTACCTTGCAGCTGACACAGCTCGTACAGCAGCGTCTCCCATTTTTTCCCTTAACTCTGCAGTTATAGCTGGACTAGGGCTTTCCTCAACAAGTTTCTGGTGTTTTCTTTGGATACTGCAATCTCTTTCACCTAAATGAACAACATTGCCATAACGGTCCGCTAATATCTGGAATTCTATATGCCTGGGCTCTTCAATATATTTCTCCATATACAAAGTTTTGTCTCCAAAAGACAGGAAAGCCTCTGCTCCGGCACTCACATAGGCTTTTTCCATCTCTTCTTCCTCCGTAACAATCCTCATCCCTTTTCCGCCTCCGCCGGCTGCAGCCTTGATTATAACAGGAAATCCTAATTTCTTGGCTATCTTAAACGCATGTTTCCAGTTTTTCAATGCTATTGTAGTTCCTTCTATTACCTGTACCTTAGCCTTAGTCACTGTCCTCTTTGCCATGACCTTGTCTCCCAAAAGCATGATTGTCTTTGACAAAGGCCCTATAAACTTGATTTGGTTTTTCTCGCATAATTTTGCAAACTTTGCATTCTCTGCCAGAAATCCGTATCCAGGATGTATTGCATCAGATTCTGTCTTTTTGGCAATGCTGATTATTTTATTAATATCCAGATAACTTACTCCCGAACCCATGCAGCATGCCTTGTCTGCAAACTTTACTGACAAGCTGTCTTTATCGTTGCTAGAATAAACCAAAACAGTTTCTATTCCTAGCTCGCGACAAGCCCTAATAACTCTTAGAGCTATTTCTCCCCTATTGGCTATCAAAACTCTCTTGAATTCCTTCTCCTTAGACAGAATAGTATACTCTTTTTCACTAAAGCTAGAAACGCTTAATCCCTTAGCAACCATGTCAATAAATGTCTGGGAAGATTTGCTGCCCACTATTTTCTTCAGCTCTCTTGCATCCAGGCTGGGAATTTTTTTGATTAAGCTTGATGTTATTGTATCCCCGAGTTCGGCCAGATTAGCTTTTTTAAACACCTTTTTTCTTTTATCAATTGGAACAATATTGCTCTTAATCAAAGTTTCAACCTCTTCATAAACTAATGGGGCTGTTTTTTTTATTTTACGAAAGACTTTTTTAAAGGCCTCATAAGAGTGTTCCGCAGGAGTTAGACTCCTATTTAGAGCTGAGACAAATTTCTCCTTCATTCTGAATGAAATATTATTTTTTTTCTTACCCATTATTACTCCTAATGTATAGGTTTTCAATTTATAAATATTTGCATATATAGAAGGTAGATATTACGGATTATTATCTTTCAAGAGAACCAAGAGTTTCCCCTAATTTGTCAAAATTCTCTCCAAACACAATCCAGTCGCCTTTATCCATTGCATCAAGAATTGAATCGTAATAAGCACCTGCTTCCTTAATCAGATCTTCTTGGAATCTGTCTTCCACAATAGTTTCAGTAGTCCTTACAGCCCTGGATTTACCAAATAGTTTCTCTAAAGCAGTTGCAAGGTCTATTTCCATAACAACTCTTTCTCCATCAGAAACTAAAACTCTTTTCAGCTCCGGCAGCTGTCCTTTTTCAGCTTGAATATACAAAGGTTCTATGTACAATAAACTATTCTCAATAGGTATAACAAGAAGATTGCCGCGAGTAACTCTAGAGCCTTGCTGGCCCCAAAGAGTCAACTGTTGGGAAATTTCAGAATCTTGATCAATCCTTGCCTCTATCTGCAATGGTCCGTAAATCAGCTTATCTTTTGGGAATTTGTAAAGCAGCAGTTTACCATAATTCTCTTTATCAGACCTTGCAGCAAGCCATGCAATCATATTGTCCTTCTTTATTGGCGTAAAAGTGGTCATCAGCACAAATTCTTCTTTCTTCTCATCAGGAAGTTTCATGATTATATAGTAAGGCTCTACTTCTGTTTGCTGACCTGTGCCGTAAATCTCATAAGGTATTTGCCATGCATCCTCTTTATTGTAGAATACAGTCGGATCGTTCATATGGTATGTACTGTAAATTGTGCTTTGAACTTTAAAAAGGTCCTCTGGATACCTAAGATGGTCTTTAAGGCCTTCAGGAAAATCATCAAAGTTCCTGAATTGTCCTGGGAATATATTGGAATAAACTTTCATCAGTGGATCATTCTTATCAACCACATAATAAGTAACATCTCCATCATAAGCGCCAACAACAACTTTTACTGAATTCCTCATATAATTTATTCTACCAAATTTCTGCGAGTAAGGGAAATTCCCTGTAACAGTATATGCATCCTGAATCCAATACAACTTTCCATCATCTATTACAAGGTAAGGGTCATTGTCCAGCATAAGGAACGGTGTTACCTTTGAAATACGATGCTGGATGTTCCGCAAAAACATTATTTTACTCTCTTTTGTGACATCTGAGGACAGAAGAATCTTGATATCTGCAAAACGCAGGGCCATCAGAAATTTTTTAATAAAAGAATCAAGATTTACTCCGCCCTTTCCATCATAGCTAATATACTCATTTACGTTTCCTTTGGGAAAATCAAACTCTTTTGTTTTTGTATTTACCAGGACAAAATTATTGTCTTTCTCACCATAATATATTCTTGGCTGCTCAACTTTAATATCGCCTTCCTTGACAGTATATGACGGAGGAATATCCTTAACAAGATAATTAGGCAATCCTTGTTTAGTAACCTCGTTTACAGGACTCATCACAACTCCAAAACCATGGCTGTAAACCATATGCAGGTTCACCCAAGTCTGGGCATTTTCCGTGATTTGGTTTTGGTCAAGTTCTCTAGGGGCCAGCATAACCTGAGTATATTCCCCATCAATAGTATATCTGTCAATATCAATTCCTGATAAATCATAATAAAGCCTAATCTCTTGGGTCTGCTTGTAGGTTGTTGTTAATGGCCGGTAATCAAGGATCCTTACATTACTTATGGTTTCTTTTTCTTTCTCCAAAACAGCTGCATTCAGGTTCTGCTCAACATCAAAATCTTTTTCCTCCACTTCATCTAGCCCATAAGCTATTTTTGTAAATTTGATATTGTTCTCAATATACGGCTTCTCAAGGTTGATCTCATTTGGACTTACTTTTAAGGATTGTACAATTCCGGGAATAATAGTCTCTCCTACTGCAGCAAATCCAAGATAGATAATCAAAACAAAAAGAAGTATATGCCTCTTACCCAGTTTTTGGGATTTTGAAAAGAAAATTATCCATACATAAAACAATGCAGCAATGATTACTGCAAATATCATCAGGAATTTTACAATTGGCAGAAAAACAACAACATCAGTGTATCCTGCCCCTACAACAATGCCGTTTTCAGAATACATGACAGAAAATCTGTCAAAATAATGCTTTGCTCCTAGCAGGAAAAATATAAATGATGCTAATATAAACGTATGCACCATAGCCCCTCTTTTTATCTTTGAAACTTCCTTCCAGAAATCAAATGATTTGTAGATTGTGTTTGTATTTGGGTCAACTTGAGGAGTAAGAACAGAGGTTATGAACTGCTGCAAATAATATAAAACAACTATTGCTCCTGTTACCATAACAGTAACAAACAAAAACTTCCACAAAAACAGGAAAAATGGCAGTGAAAAGACATAGAAAGCAACGTCTTTCCCAAGAATAGGATCCTGGAGATTAAAAGAAACTCGGTTTATGTATTGAAGAAACAGCAGCCATGCATTCGAAGCAGACAAGCCCTGAAAAACCGACAGCAATACAATGATTAATACGCTTATCTTGAATGGAAGTTTTGAGCTTTGAATCCTTGATGCTATTTTCAAATTTATCGCTGCAAACAGGAAGAAAAACAAAGCCGCGACAAAAAACAGGATAAGTTTTGATGTTAAGCTTACTGTAAA
This sequence comes from uncultured Methanosarcinales archaeon, assembly GCA_964466175.1. GTDB lineage: Archaea > Nanobdellota > Nanobdellia > Woesearchaeales > GW2011-AR4 > JACPJP01. Next base: position 21,094 of record CAYXMT010000004.1, read on the forward strand.
TATCTTTGAGAATCCCAAAGCAGAAAACCAAAGATAATCTGTATAAAGAGCCACAATCTTGGATATTGAAAGGATAAATGCCATTATTAACAATATCAGAAATGATTGCATGAATTTTCTAAGATTAGGCATATAATTTATGTAACGAACGTTTGTTTTTAAAGGTTATGAAATTGATGCAGCGTATATCAGCTCCAACGAAAGCTTTTTAAACGCCCCAGGGTTAGACAGCCCATGAAATCCATAGATAGTTTTAAGGATAAAAAAGGGCAGATAGGCACAAAGAACATCAAGAAGATTATACCTTATGAAAAACCTTTTTTATTCATTGACAAAGTTTTAAGGCTTGACAAAAGGGAAATAGTGGCGATAAAAAACATAAGAAGTGATGAAGATTACTTTAAGGGCCATTTTAAAGGATTTCCCATTATGCCTGGAGCATTGATTGTAGAAGGTCTTGGACAAGCTGCAACTTTGCTAGTAAGATACAACATAAAGAATCAGGAACAAAAAGATGTTTTGGCTTACAAGATCAGGTCTGCCAAATTTTACAGGCCCACTTTTCCAGGCCATACATTAAGGTTTGAAGCTAAGTTGATTTTCATGTTCAAAAAAATAGCTTTTGTAAACGGCAAGGTTTTCAGAAAAGATAAGATGGTTTCAAAAGTAAAGATGGTGATGGCAATAGTAAATAAGAAAAGCTTTAGAGGAAGATACAGCGGGAAAAAATAAAAACAGATATATTCTATTTAAACTTAAAATGTATTACGTAAAAGGCGTAGGAATGACGAAATTTGGTGTTCATAGTAAAACCAGTCAGGAGTTGTGTTATGAAGCGGTAATGGAAGCATTGGAAGATGCTAATATGCAATTATCAGATATAGATCAGATAATAATCTCCAAAGGAGATTCATTGCATGATGGGGAAAGGCAAAGATTATTCCAGGGAGTATTGAGCAACATATTAGGATGTGAGGACATACCTATTTTCAGAGTTACAGCAGCATGTAGTGGCGGAGGTTCCGCTTTCTGGGATGCTGTGCACTCAGGCAAAAAAAATGTGCTCGTGCTTGGAGTAGAAAAGTTAAGCCCATGCCTTACCAAATATTTGACTGATGAGTTTATGATGGCTGCTGAAAGGATTTATGAACAAACTGAAGGTCTTAATTTTCCCGCACAAAATGCCCTTGTTGCGCAGCAGTATATGATAAAGTACGGTGCAACATCAGATGACCTGGCATTGATTGCATTAAAAAATCACGAGAATGCGTTCGACAATCCAAAAGCAAAATTTTACAAAAAGAAAGTTACATTAGACATGATAAAAAAATCTCCAGTAGTTGCCAGTCCGCTGAGATTGTTTGACTGCAGTATATCAGTAGACGGTGCTGCAGCTGCAATAATCAGTAAGGACAAAACAGACATTAAGATAGCTGGCTCTTCATTATATGCTGGCAGATTATCTACTTTTGAAAGTCCGGACATGTCCACATGGGAAGCTACAGTGCTCGCTGCAAAAGATGCTTATAATGAAGCAGGTGTGACTCATGAAGATATTGACTTTGTTGAAGTGCATGACGCATTCACTCCTGTAGAGCTCCTGTCTTATGAAGACCTGGGATTTGCAAAAAAAGGCCAGGGGCCAAAATTGATAAGAGACGGGACAACAAAAATTAATGGTAGTCTTCCTGTCAACACCTCTGGTGGATTAAAAGCCAAGGGTCATCCTGTAAGTGCAACAGGTGTTTCTCAAATTTATGAGATTGTCAGACAGATGAGAGGCCGATGTGATAAGAGGCAGCTGGACAGAACAAGGACTGGTCTCGCCCATAATGTAGGGGGAGCAGGCAGCACTGTAACAGTCCATATACTAAAGAATTTAGGTGGTTGAAAATGATTGTAAGATGGGTTTGTGAAAAAGACAACAGGAAATGGATATATCCTATTAAGAAGTGTTTATACTGCGGGGAGCCTGTAAAAAAACAGGTGGGAAGAAAAACAAAAGTCATAGGACTGACAAAAGTAAACATTCCTTCACCTTTGCATCCAATAACACCCTATAATATTATCCTTCTTGAGGATGAGTTTGGCAATCGTATGCCAAAGAAAACAATGAAGGACTACAAAATTGGAGATGTTTATTCAATTGAAAAGGCAAAAACAGATTCTGCAGTTATAATAACAAAAATAAAATATGATTTAGGAGAATCGCTAAAGGAATCCCTTAACCTGTTAAATTCATTTGATATTGAAAAACAGGACAAAGTTCTGATAAAGCCCTGCATCATAGAACCTGCATACCCGTATCAAACATCGAATACTTCTCCTAAGCTTTTGGATGAAATTATAAAGATGCTGAAAGACATGGGAGTTTCTGATATAATTGTAGGAGACCAGGCCATGCCTGGCAATGACACAACAGCTTCTGCAAAAAAATCCGGTATTCTTGATGTGTGCAAAAAAAATGATATTCCGTTAGTGGACCTTCGAAAATCGCAATACATTGAAAAAACTGAGGATGGAATGAAGTTTAGCATCGCAAAAGAAATTATGGAGCGCAAAGTCATCAATGTGCCTGTAATGAAAACGAATTCTCAATTAGGAGTTTCCGGAGCAATGGAAAATATGCTGAGAGTTGTTGACGAAAATACTCAAATGGAGATGTTTGCAGTAGATATTGAAAAAACCCTGCCAAAGCTGATAAAAGCACTCCCGAAGTTTGTGACAATAGGTGATGCTACTATAGGTATGCATGCTCAGGGCCCTACCTTACTGGGAGAGCCTGCTTTCATGAACATGCTGTTCATAAGCAAAGATCCTGTTGCTTTGGACAGTGCATTTTCCGAAGTAGGTATGCTTCCAACTCCAGAGTACATAAAAGAAGCAACTGGAATCAATGAATATGATGCTTATGTAAAGAAATTAGAAATAGTTGGTGATGAATTGGAAGCCGCTAGATATCACCTTAAAGTTCCGGATAAAACAGCAAGTGCGCACCCCAGAATAAAGCTCATTGATGCTAAATCAAACCCATTAGTATTTTACACAGCATTAAAAGCAAGTTCAAAACTGGTTGGGTTGCCAGGTCATGAGATAAATATAGCAATGGGAAAATTTTTAACAGAAGAAATGGTAAATGGAAAGAAAAGAATAATAGCATATGGAACAGACGCCATAAATAAGCTAAAAGAACTGAATATAACCCCCATAGCAGAGGTTCCGGAAGATATGGGAGACATAGAAAAATTAACACTACTAAAAAGCATCCTTGAAAACCCGGACAAAAAAAGCGTAAGTGTAAAGGACAAAATGAAATCAAAACTTGCAGGGCTTGGAGCTAAGATTAAAGGTGCATTCTGATTTAAGATGGTTTCTATGAAAGTTTACATCAAAGGCGTAGGTATGACAAAGTTTGGTGTAGATAGAAAAAGCTCTCATGAGAGGATATGTGAAGTCATTGGTGAATGCCTTAAATCAACAGATATGAATTTTGACGACATAGATGTCATATTTGCATCGAATTCTGAATCAGAAAGGAACGAGGAAAGGCAGAAACACCAGGGTCCTATGCTAAGTACACTCTTCCAGAGGGAAATGCCTATACTTAATGTGCCTGCAGGATGTGCTGGCGGAGGTGTTGCTTTGTGGAATTCCATCAACTATCTCAGATCTTCAGATTGCAAAAACATAATGGTCATTGGATATGATAACATAGTATCATTAACCTCAGAGATTATTACAGACGAAATACTTATGGGCAGTGAGCGTATATGTGAACAGACTGAAGGGCTTAATTTCCCTGCACAAAATGCCCTTGTTGCGCAGCAGTATATGATGAAGTACGGTGCAACATCAGATGACCTTGCATTAATTGCTTTAAAAAATCACGAGAATGCGTTCGACAATCCAAAAGCAATGTTCTACAAAAAGAAAGTTACATTAGATATGATAAAAAAATCTCCTGTGGTTGCCAGTCCGCTAAGATTGTTTGACTGCAGTATATCTGTAAATGGTGCTGCAGCTGCAATAATCAGTAAAGATCCGGGAAATATTGAGATTATTGGCTCAGGAATGTGCACAACCAGTCTGTCTCCAATTGAGAGGAAAGATATGACTTCAATGAGTTCTACAATAAAGGCTGCAAAGACTGCTTATGAGCAGGCAGGAATAAAACCTGAAGACTTGGATATAGCAGAACTGCATGACGCATTCACTCCATTAGAGCTATTATCTTATGAAGACCTTGGATTTGCAAAGAAAGGTCATGGAGCAGAGTTAATAAGAGACGGGACAACAAAAATTAATGGTAGTCTTCCTGTCAACACCTCTGGTGGATTAAAGGCCAAGGGCCATCCTATCAGCCCTACCGGGCTAGCCCAGATTTATGAGATTTCAAAACAAATGAAAAATGAATGTGGTAAAAGGCAGATAAATAAGCCGAAATATGGTCTTGCGCAGAATGTTGGTGGTGTAGGCACAATGGCTGCTGTGCATATCCTAAAGAATCTTAATTGATTTTTTTATCCTTTAGAAATTTCTTTAATATCTCTTTGTTCTCTTTGGTTCTTGAACATTTAACATAAGACTGAACTTCAAAATCATCCTGCAGATCTTTAAGATAATCTTTATTCACTGATTTTTTTGTAAGCTCCAGCGCTTTTGCCGGCTTTTTTGCTATCCCGGATGTTAAGTCATTCAAAAAAGAATCAATCTTGTTCTCAGAAACTAAAAAATCTACAAGCCCCCATTCTAAAGCAGTTTTACTGTCTATTGTAGCTCCTGTAAACAGCATATATTTAGCCTTCCCAAAACCTATCAGTCTTGGCAATCTTTTTGTGCCTCCTAAAGGGGCTACTGTGCCAAGCGAAGTTTCCGGATGTATAAATTTTGCATTAGGCAGCGCTATTCTCATATCACAGGCCATTGCCAGTTCATTTCCACCGCCCACAGCAATTCCGTTTATAACGGCTATAAAAATCTGGGGCATTGTTTCAATCTTGGAAAAAATGTTTTGCACAGATTTTAATTGTTTTTTAGCTTCATTGATATCCATATCCCCTACTTCCTGTTCCCATGAGATATTTCCTCCTGAGCAGAATGCTTTTCCTTTGCCTTTTATCACAACTACATTCAAATTACTGGACTTTATTCTCTCCAAAATTCTATCCAGCTCTTTTATCATCTCAAAATCAAAAGAGTTCAGCTTTTCAGGATTATTCAAAAATATTGTTCCTGTCTTGCCATTGGCATTAAAGGTTATTTTATTCATTTTTTAAGTCTCAAAATATTTTATAGTTTTGAATTTAATATATGGATAGCCTTGCCCATGGCTGCTTCTGCTGCTTCCATTAAGCTCTCGCTTAAAGTAGGATGAGGATGTATTGTCAAAGCTAAATCCTCTACAGAAGCATTCATCCTTATTGCCAAAGCAGCCTCGCTTATAAGGTCTGATACATCATGCCCCACAATCTGCACCCCAACTATCTTTTTATCATTTTCATTAGAAATTATTTTCACAAATCCTTGTGTACTGCCTCTTGTCATGGCTCTGCTTGATGCGCTAAATGGAAATTTTCCTGCCTTTATATTCATTCCCTTGGCCTTTGCTTCTTCTTCGCTTAAGCCAACAGCAGCAATTTCCGGATCAGTAAAAATAACCGCAGGTACGACATCGCCCTCATAACTGCCTTTATCGCCAGCAATTGATTCTGCAGCAAACCTGCCTTGTGATGAAGCTTTATGAGCCAGCATGGGCCCTATAGAAACATCTCCTATCGCATATATATTTTTATCATTAGTCTTCAGATATTTATCCACTTTAATAAATCCATCACTATCCAATTCTACTTTAGTGTTTTCAATACCTAAATTTTTTGTATTGGGCTTTCTGCCTACGGCAACCAGAATCTTATCTGCATCTAAGGATATTCTGCCTTTTTCTTTTGAATTTACAATTATTTTCTTACCTTCAATTTTATCTGCCTTTGTATCAAGATGCACTTCAACATTGATATTTTCTAGGTTCCTCTGCAGCACATCAACAACGCTTTTGTCAAATCCGGGTAAAATCTGCTCCTGCATCTCAACAACACAAACCTTGCTTCCGAGTTTTGCATAAACTGTTCCTAACTCTAATCCTATATAGCCTGCGCCTACAACAACCAGGTTCTTTGGGATTTTATCCAAATACAAAGCTTCTCTTGAACTAATAATTTTCTTACCGTCAAATTTAAAGTTTGGCAATTCAATTGGTTCTGAGCCTGATGAAATTATCGCCTTTTCAAAATCGACATAAGAAACACTTTTTCCATTGCTTATTTTTAACCTGTTGGAATTTTCAAAAACCACGCTTCCCTTAACAACATCAACATTATTTTTCTTGCAAAGAAATTCAATCCCAGTTATTAGCTTCGAAACTACCTTGTCCTTCCATTCCTGCATCTTCTTAAAATCCATCGTAACTTTATCTACCTTAATCCCCATATCAGAAGATTTCTTGATTTTATCCAGAAATTCAGATGCATAAATCATTGCTTTTGATGGGATGCAGCCGTAATTAAGGCATATTCCGCCAAGTTTATCTTCATCAATCAAAACAACCTTTTTGTTCAGCTGACCAAGCCTTATAGCAGCCACATATCCTCCTGGACCTGCACCTATTACAACAACTTCCGCTTTCGTGGTATTACTTGAATTCATCTCATACATACGGTTCTATTTACCATTAATAAATCTAACGCTTTATTGCCAGGAAAAAGAGAAAATTTAAAAAGCTGCCATTTTTACTGTTTTAACTAAATGGTCATGAGTATAACTACACAGCAGCCTAAATCTTGGAAGCCTGACAGGCCTGCTTCAAAAGGTGCAACAACATTTCATAATGCAGTTATTGATGCTTCATGGAATAATGAATGTCTAGACCAGCTTATTTCTATTGCTAAGCCTAATATCCATGAAAATAGTGTTGTGGTAGACTTTGGAGCTGGTACAGGGACATCATCCGTTAGAATCCTGGAAAAGCTAAAAATTAAGATAAATCTATGGCTGGTTGACAACTCGCCGGCATGGCTGGGAAAAGCATATGAATTTTTAGGTTCTCGCCCTAATGTTAATTTTTTTATTCTGGAGAAAAAAGACAATAGATATACTACTTTATCTGAGACAGTAGGAAAAGGGACTGTAGATAATGTAATGTGTGCAAACACTGTTCACCTGATACCTAACCTAAAAGAAGCATTTAAGGGTATTGCTGAAGCATTGAAGTCAAAAGGTACTTTTGTTTTTAATACAGGGAATATCCTTAGGGATGGAAGGAAAAAAGGGGTTTTGATGCTTGATTCCACAGTATACCGGGTCCATGATATAGCCATAGATATAATTCGTAAAAATTCTAAATTTAAGAAGTATAGGAAAAACCTTGATGAAAATATTAAAGCTTATACTCCTTTAAGGAATTTTATTTTTCCTAATCCCAGACCACTTCAGGAATACCTAACTGCCTTAAAAGATGCAGGATTCAAGTATATGGAACCTTATTACAAATGCATCCGGTTAAAGTATAGTGATTGGATTAACTTTCTAAGAATTAAGCGGCTGCAGGCAGGAATTCTGCCTGAAATCGGAGGTAAAAATCCTAATCCGGATCAGGAAAACGATAGAGATGCCTTGATTATCATGGCTGCACAAAAATTGTTCAAAGAATTAGAAAAGCTTAATCCATTTGCAGATGATAAAAGTTATCTTGGGGAATGGGTCTACATATCTGCAACAAAATCTAATTGATTATAAAAATGTTAAAAGGAAAAACAGCATTAGTCACTGGAGGTTCGACAGGCATTGGAAGGTCTACTGCATTTGAACTTGCAAAAAATGGGGCAAATATTATCATTAACTATCTTGCCAATGATAAAGAAGCTAATGATGTTGCTGAACAAATCAAGAAATTAGGAGTGGAATGTATAGCGGTTAAAGCTAATGTTACAAATTTTGATGAAGTTAAGAAAATGGCTGAAACTGCACAAAAACAATTCAAAAATGTTGATATTCTTATCAACAATGCAGGTATTGTTAAGGATAGAACATTAAAAAACATGACTAAAGATGAATGGGATGCTGTCATAAACACTAATCTCAACAGCGTTTTCTATGTAACCAAGGCCATTTTGCCCCTAATGGGAGAAGGAGGAAGAATCATAAGCGTATCTTCCATTATAGGCCAGTATGGGAACTTTGGCCAGTCTAATTATGCAGCTTCTAAAGCAGGCATCATAGGTTTCACAAAGTCTCTGGCAAAAGAGCTTGGCAAAAAAAAGATAACAGTAAATGCTGTTGCTCCTGGTTTTGTGAAAACCACAATAACAAAAGATATACCTTTTATAAGAAAAAAGATGATAAGTTATATGACTCCATTGAAAGATGAAGCCGAACCAGAAGATATTGCCAATGTTATTGCTTTCCTGGCATCAGATAAAGCCAGATACATTACAGGAACCGTAATAAATGTTGACGGCGGCCTAGCTTTCTGAACATAACTGCCTTAGTATAAAAACCAATATATTTATATATAACTCCGGCATTCTAAGGGTTGAGTTTTCCTTAGGAATTTCTCAAAAGAATTAGAAAATATGAGGTAAAAACTGAATATGTACGACCAAGATAGAAACTTTAGTCAAGGAGATGCTCCAGTTAATGTTGGAGATGAAATAGATGTAAAGATAGAAGCTGTAGGAGAAAAAGGGGACGGCATTGCAAAGAAAGAAGGTTTTGTTTTGTTTGTTCCTAACACAAAAGAAGGACAGGAAGTAAAGATAAAAATTACGAAAGTTCTACGTAAAGTAGGATTTGCTGAAGTTGTTGGTGAAGCAGCTCCTAAACAAGAAGGAACAGCAGAAAGTGCACCGGCAGAACAAAATGCTGCAGCTGAAGAACCTGAGCAAAAAGTAGAAGATACAGAAGATTTCGGAGAAGAAGAAAAGAAAGAATAAGGTTATTTCTTTTTTGTTTTATTTTTGACTAGTTTTAAATAGTTCCATGTCTAAACTTTATTCATGAGACTCTTCATAGCAATCAAAATTCCTGAGGATATAAAAGAATATATTTCCGAACTACAGAAACAAATAGACACTGCAAACAACAAAATAAGTTTAGTAAACAAAGATAATATTCATCTGACATTGAAATTCCTTGGAGAAGTCCAGCCAAACGATATAGAAACAATAAAAGAAAGTCTAAATAATGTTAAATTTAAATCTTTCTCAGTTCATTTAAATGATGTTGATGTTTTTCCAAATGAAAATTATATTAGGGTAATCTGGATTGGATTAGAACCAGAAGAAAATATATTAGAACTGCAAAAAAATATTGATGAAAGCCTAAAAAGCTTATTCAGGAAAGAAAAAGATTTCAAACCGCACTTGACATTAGCAAGAGTAAAATACATAGAAGACAAAAACAATTTTATTAATAAATTAAAGAATATAAAAATCGAGAACAAAAAAATTGACATAAGTAATTTCAGATTAGTAAAAAGCACTTTAACTCCGGAAGGTCCTGTTTATGAGGATTTAGAAGTTTTTAAGTAAAGAAAGGTTTTTAAATGGAGCTTTCTTCCCTCCCAATATTACCAACTCACTGCATGAGGTAATAAAAATTGCAGTTCAATTTCTGAACTAGCATTAAAGAAAGAAAATGGTTGAAGAAAAATTTTTAGTAGCTACAGACGAATATCTGAAATCTGGCATACATATAGGTACAAAGTTCAAGACCAAATACATGGAGAAATTCATCTACAAAACAAGGCCTGATGGCCTGTCTGTTTTAAACCTCCAGAAGATAGATGAAAGGCTGAATATAGCAGCTAAATTTCTGGCACAATACGACCCAGAAGATATTTTGATTGTAGGGAGAAGGGAAAGTGCATGGAAGCCAATAAATATGTTTGGCAAGATTACCGGAGCAAAGGTTTTTGCCGGGCGTTATCCGCCGGGAATCCTAACAAACCCTAACCTGGATAATTACATTGAAGTAAAGGTCCTGTTGGTTGTTGATTCAGGACCGGATAGAAATGCAGTTATAGATGCAATAAAGATGGGTATCCCTGTTATTGCAATATGCGATACCAATAACCAATCAAACAATATAGACCTTGTTGTACCAAGCAATAACAAGGGTAAGAAAAGTTTAGGCTTGTTTTTCTGGATACTCACAAGGGAATATTTAAGGAACAAAGGCATCTTAAAAAAGAGTGAGGAACTTAAGGAAAAAATAGAGGATTTTACAGAAGAATAGACATTAATGATTTCTGGTTTTTATTCTATCTTCAGCAAATCAGATATAGCTTCCTTTAAATCTTTGTTCTTATAAAGCACTTCATAAGCCTGTTCTGTCAGAGGCATGTAAAGTTTGTTTTTTTTGCTGAATTCATAAACAGCCTTTGTTGTCTGTATGCCTTCTGCTACCCTGCCTTTCATTTCTTTTTTGATATTATCAAGTGTTTTCCCTTTTGCAATTCTCTCGCCAGCTAACCTATTTCTGCTGTGCTTGCTTGTGCATGTTGCCACTAAGTCGCCTATTCCTGCAAGACCATAAAAGGTTGATCTTTTGGCACCTAGAAATTTGCCATAAGTGGACATTTCCATCAACCCTATTGTTATAATGCTGGCTTTTGCATTATCCCCATATCCTAAACCGTCGCATACACCAGTTGCTATTGCTGCTATATTCTTCAGAGCCCCGCAAACTTCAACGCCAATTATATCATTATGCGTAAAAACCCTAAAATAGCTTGTATGGAATATTTTCTTGATTTCATTAAGGCAATCAGTATTCTCAGATGCTATAACTGTTGCCGTCGGCATCTTTCTGCTGACTTCTTCAGCATGATTTGGGCCAGACAACGACACTATTGAAATTTTATCAGGAAGCTCTTCTCTAAGAACTTCTGACATTGTGTTGTATGTTCCGGTTTCTATTCCTTTTGCAGTATTAACAACAGTATCGCAATTGATATATTTTGAATATTTTTTAGCTAATTCCCTTGTAAATTGTACAGGAACAGCATTGATTATCAAATCTGCATTAGATACCGCATCTTGCAAAGAACTCTTGACATGGACCTTATCAGGTATCTTAATTCCGGGAAGGTGTACTTTATTTTCCTTTTCCTTATTTATTGACTGTGCTATTGCCTTTTCTCTTACCCACAGATTAACATCATAGCCGTTTTCTGCCACCAATACTGCTAAAGTTGTCCCCCAGCTTCCTCCTCCGATAATAGATATTTTTTTCATTGTCAAAAATTATATTTCTGATTGCTTAATTTTGCAATTTCTCTCATAAGATTGTCTGTTATCTCTCTTAACATTTTTTTCGTTATTTTTTTATTGTAATATTTATCAAGATACAAGGGTTTGCCTATATTCATTGTTGCCCTCTTTAATTTTGGGATATTTTTTCCTTTTGGTAACATCTCAAAAGTTCCGATTAATCCTACTGGAAGTACTGGGACTTTGGCCAATAATGCCAAACGAACTACACCTGTCTTTCCTTTTTGTAATTTTCCAGTCAATGATCTCGTACCTTCAGGGTGTATTGCAATGATTTTTTCTTTTTTCAAAGCCTTGATAGCCCATCTCAAAGCCTCTTTTCCACCAGCTTTCCTGTCAAGAGGTATCGCACCCCCGTACATATGCCATGCCTTCTTGAAAACATTGTCAAAATGCTCTTTTTTTGAAAGAAAATACACTTTCTTGTTTAAGTGAGGCATAACAGTGCATACTATGATTAAATGGTCCATATAGCTTTCATGGTTTGCAGCTATAATGAATCCCCCTTTTTTAGGGATATTTTCCATGCAGCTAACTTCCTTAATCCATAATTTGATAGTAGAACAAATTACGGGCTTACCGAATAAATCATATACCATTTTAGTAATTATATTTTTGACCTACTAGTTTTGCTATTTCCTTCATGATTTTGTTTGTCACTTCTCTTAACAATTTCTTTGTTATTTTTTTATTATAGTATTCCTTAAAGTATAATGGCTTCCCTATATTAATTTTACATCTTTTTGGCCTAAGTAAAAGCTTTCCTTTTGGCAAAATTTTGTATGATCCTATTATGCCCATAGGCAAAACTGGAACTTTGGCTGCTAGAGCAAGCCTGGCAATGCCGGTCTTTCCTTTCTGTAGTTTCCCATCAATGCTTCTTGTACCTTCTGGGTAAATTCCAACGATTTCACCATTTTTCAGGTATCCTAATGCAGTTTGAAATGCTTTATTATTTATTTCTATATGGTTTTTGCCTTTTCTTGCATCTACAGGTATACTTCCCCCCCACTCTAGAGTTTTCCTTAGAAAAGGATTATTAAAATACTTAAAGTTGACATAGAAATGTGTTTTTTTGTTGATAATAGGGACAATAACGCTGGGTACACCAAGGTCATCAAAAAAACTGGAATGGTTGCCTGCAATAATAAACGGTTTATCCTTTATTACATTCTCTTTCCCATCTATTTTCTTCATGAATAGTTTCATAAAAACTGCTATTGTCAGTTTTGCTATAGGGTATACCATAGGAGAAAATAATAATCCTTATTTTAAAAACTTATTGAATATAGTACGAACTAAGATTAAATAAAAAGTAAAAAGAAAGAGAAAAAATTAGAAAATCAAATGTCCTTTAATCCGCTGCCTTCAACAAAGAAGCTTGCTTCTCCTTCTGGAAGGTTTGGGCTGTCCACAAGTTTTGCAACCCTGCTGCCTTTTTTCCCTTTGCGCAAGTATAGCCTAAAGGTTGAAGCATGTCCCACAATATGGCCTCCGATTGCCTGGGTCGGATCTCCAAAGAACTGGTCTGGTTTTGACATTACTTGATTTGTTACATATGCGCATAAATTATACATATGCGCAAGCTTTGCCAGATCCCTCATATGTCTGTTTATTTTCTGCTGCCTTTCTGCCAAAGTTCCACGGCCAATATATTCTGCTCTGAAGTGTGCTGTCAGGGAATCTACAATAACCAGCTTTACGTCCAGACCTTGTTTTTTTATAAGGTCTTCAACTTTCTCTCCAAGCAGCATCTGATGGTCAGTATTGAATGCCTTAGCTACTTTAATATTTTTAAGAACATCCATAGGATCCAATCCAACACTTTTAGAAAGCTGCTCAATTCTGTCTGGCCTGAAAGTATTTTCAGTGTCAATGTAAACAACTGTAGATCCTGGAAATTGTTTCTGGCAATTTACTGCTAAGATATGTCCTATTTGTGTTTTTCCTGAACCAAACTCCCCATAACATTCTGTTATTGCTGCTGATTCAAATCCACCGCCAACTAAAGCATCAAAAGCTTCGCTGCCAGTAGATACTCTTATGACCTTCTCTCTTTTTTTGAGAACGTCTTCTCCAGACTCGAATCCCATGTCCAAAGAAGATCTGGCAGTTGCAATGATCTTTTTAGCAGCTGCTTGTGTCATTCCGGTAACATCAATAAGCTCTCCGGGGGTTGCTACTGCAACTGACATAAGGTCTGTATATCCTACTGCTTCAAGTTTTTCAATAGTAGCAGGGCCTACTCCTGGAAGGTCTGATAAAGTTTTTTCTTTTATTGTTTGTTCTTCTTTAATAATAATTTCCTCTTTAGAATCGATTTTTGATTTACTATTATCTTCTGTAGATTTTTTATTGTTCTGAATTGTTTTTGGTTCCATTAATATTTGTTTCATTTGTTTCACCTTTTAAATTTTTTGAATTTTTGTTTGTTTTTGTTTCTAGATTAAAAAAATAAAAAAATGTGTAAATTATGCTGCATTTTGCAGCTCTTTCATTACAACATACTCATAAGCCTTTTGAAGCACCAAAGAAGCTTTTGGAAGATCGTTTATACGCAAAGTATTTGTGCTCTGCCATTCGCCGTTCTTGTCTTTATACCTTCTCTGGAATGAGATTGTCTTAAAGCTGACATCATCTCCTTCCTTGCTTTTACCCTGGTTCTCCCAGACTGTAGCTACTAAAGCTCCAGTAGAAAACTTTTTTTCCGGCATGTTTCCGGACACTGGTTCTGTTTTTATGTTTGTACTCATTTTACTTTCCTCATTGCTTTCGCATTTTATTTCAACATCCCCTTAATTATGAGCATGCATTTTACTGCCACTCCAGGGATGGAGGTGTTATGTGATTTGTCAAAAATCTGTAAGATTTTTGAGAACGCCGAAAATTCAATGGAATTTTCAAGCGTCTCACACAACAAGTATATAATGGACTAAATCATTTATATACCCTGTCCGCAAATGTCCAGTGCTCTTAAACAGTAGATTTTGCCGTTACAAGCACTATAAAGCTAGAATTTTAAGGTTTCAGAATGTCCAGTGCTCCTTTATTATATATTTTTAAGAATATAGTAGCAATAAATACAAAATCAACAAAACAATCACCAAAAACAACACTTTCTCCAGCAAAGAATTTGTTTTAAAAGGTCCATTAATTTTTCTATTAACTAATGGAGCTAAAGGACTTATCCCATGCTTAGTCAAAGCGTCCATAAACAAATGCGAAAAATATCCTACTAAAACAGCAATCCCAAACTCATTATTAATGTAATTAAAACCAAGAAATAATATCAAAGGAACAAATATTGTATGAAAAAATCCCCTATGCCCAAAAATAAAATTAATTATAGTAGATGCAGATTTGTATTTTTTCCCAATCTTTGATTTTCTTTCGTCAATGTCCGGAAAAATTGAAAATAGAACTGCAATTAGAATAAACATAATTTGATTATTAATATCAAAAAAATTTATAGATATTAATGAAACTAATAAGCCAAATGCTAAATGTGTATAATACATCATTGTAAGAAATTCAGAAGAATTAAGATATTAATTACTTTCTATTATGCTTTCTTGACTTCCTCATCCAGCCTTTTAATTTCTTCTTCTGGGTCCGGATTTACTGAAACAGTATTTGCCACAATCTCTATCCTGTCGAAAAACAGGTTCTTTTTGACCCTGCCATTTATTTTTATAATGTTGCCCAATAATTCTGTCTTGATTTCCTCAAATTTTTCCGGATTGTCTTTGTACTCGAGGATTTTTTCTTTATTTGCATTAATAAGTTTCTCCATGCTATCCCTGAAAAAAACAGTTCTTATGTTTTCTGTCCCGTCATCAACAATAAGGTTAAGCACATAGGAAAAATCCGGCCCTACATTACTGTGCTTGTCGCATACAAATGCTCCTTCAGAATTTTTTACTCTTTTACTGCATTGGGGGCAGACTTCAAAAAATCTGGGATCAAATATCTGCACTATTGTTCCTAAAATCTCGACATTACTGTCGCTCTCTGTAAGCTTGTCAATAGTCTTCCTTTCAGAAGAATCCTGTTTTATCTCCTTAATTGTTTCTCCTTCTGGATTCATTATTAGTTTACTCTTGTCATTCAGATGAATCTCGATATTCCCGCTGTTATCCTTGACATATCCTCCAAGTATCTTTATTATCATGTCTTTATTTATGTTTTTTATATTATCTGCCTGGTCGCCCCACATCACAACCCTTATGGTTCCTG
>CAYXMT010000005.1:0-36618 GCA_964466175.1 uncultured Methanosarcinales archaeon
CACCTCCTTTCGCTCCGCCAAAAGGGATATTTGCAACAGCGCATTTTAGTGCCATGAGAAAAGATAACATCTTAACATCTTCCAGGTCAACTTCTGGATGGAATCTTAATCCTCCTTTAGTCGGGCCGCGGGCATTATTGAACTGTATCCTATAGCCAGTAAATATCTTTGTACTGCCATCATCCATAATAACAGGAAAGCTAAAAGTAAAGGTTCTTTTTGGTATAGTCAGAATATCTATTTCTGACTCATTTAATTTTAATTTTTCTGCTACCTTATCAAGCATATTGTAGCATTTAATGCATACATTTTCTTTTTCCATTTATAGTAGAATTCTGTTATAATTTAAATGTCTTTTCATATCAACCACCCCATAATTCAAATGGTGTCATTTACTAATCTCAACTTATGGGCATATTAGTAGATATACCATCTAATGCTGTTGCTACCTTCTCTAACGCATCAGCTACCCTACCTATTTGTTCTGCAATTTCTTCTGCAAAGCCAAACTTCTTCAAATCAGTGGTTGCCACCATATCTACTTTAAACCTCCTTTTCCCTTAGTCAGTATACTAATTAGTATATTAACATATCTTTCTATTTATAGATGTTTTGGAAAGAATTAATAAAAAAAAGAGAGATATTGTCAAATTCCCATAACATCAGCAATATAATTATGCCTGAAAACCTGAGCAGCTTCATATCCCACATCTTCTGGTGATTTATAGAGTCTATAACCTTCTCCATTTATGCCAGCAAAATAATTTCTTTCATCTTGATTTGCAAGGCCAACAGGAATTTCTACTGTTGTTTTTGTGCTAGAATAGTCATCCTGAATAAGAAACTTTAAAATTGGGTGGTAGCCATCTTCTCTTGTATTAAGTTTTAAACATGTGCGTTCAGGAATCTTGCCATTTAGTTTGCTTGCAACAGCATCCTTAAAAGCTAGCTCTACTTTTTGACTTAGGGTTTTTGCACTTGCTACATTAACACTCTGTCCAGTTTCAGATATTATTTCTCCACTTCCATTCATTTTGATTCCTCCATTATTTCTTAATCATATCAATCAGCCAGGCATCCGGCTTTCTATCTGCTTTCAATACAATGCGCGGGCTAACATAGAAACCAAACTCTTTGACATATTGTTCATACATAAACAAAGGTATTGGTTGGCCTCTTTCAAACCAATCAGCCCACCATTCTTTGTCTTTAAAGTTATCAAGAGGAACGCTTGGTTGCATAATGAAACTCTTTGGTTTGATTGTATAAAAACTTTGTGTGTATTTGTGCATCAATCCCTATGATTTTTTTATTAATATGGGATTGCCTCTGCTTTCAATGGACACGCTTTTCAACTGGAAGTATATACGCGCCAGCGAAGACTTTCGAACCATTAAGGTTTTCGAACTCCGGACCTACAGGTTAGGAACCTGTCGCTCTGTCCAAGCTGAGCTACTGGCGCATTAACCAATATAGAAATACAGGTTATTTAAAAACATTGTTCTGATTAGATGTGCTTTTGCTCTTGAATACTTCCTTGAAGAATGCGTACTGTACTGCCATTGCAATTCTGCCTACAAAAAACCCCATAAGAAAAAATAAAAAATATTTCACATACTCTAAGTCATACAAAACAACATCACAAAGCTAACTAATAGACTATCTTAATTAAATCAAACCCATATGTTAAATGTAAAATACTTATACATTTTTTTTATAGAATATTTAGAATATATATTCTTCATAGAATAAATACTTAATACTCTGGCCGAGTATAAACAGAGCCGTATTTAGCTAAAGAATACTTAAGGTTTCTGGAAATACTATTTGAGGTCACTTTGCCAATAATTTTTTTGTTTTCGATAACTATCAGCCTTCGTATCCTATGCTTATCCAGTTTTCTGCTAGCTCCTAATATATGCTCATTTGCATCAATTGTTATTATGGGATAGCTCATTATATCCTTTACCCTTAATACATCAGGATTTTTTCCTTTTGCCACAATCTTTTTCAAAATATCCTTCTCTGTCATTATACCTACAATCTTGTCGTCCTTTTCAACTAGCATAGAACCAACCTGCTTTTGATCCATTATACTTGCAGCTTCAGAAACAACTACATCAGAAGAAATCTTTGTTACATTATGCATTATATCTTTTACCCGCATAAATATGACAAGAATAAGCAATAATATAAAAATTTTTCCTTAAATCTATATAGAATACAGAATATATTTAGTTATAGAAACAAAACGTTTATAAATACTACCTATATACCACCTATATAGATGGATATAAGAAACATACAGAAAACCGGAGACATGCATTATGTATACTTGCCTACAGCTTGGTGCAGGGAATATAAGATAGGCGCAAAATCAAAAGTAAGCATAGACCAAAACAGTGACGGTTCTATAAACATTTCGCCGGAGCTTACGGAAAAAAAGCCAAAACACCTTAAATTCCATGTTACAGAGGATGAACCAGAAGTAATACACAAGCTGGTTGTGGCTTCTTATATCAATCCTGCAGCTTCTTTTGAGATAAATATGGATAAAGAGATGGATTTTACAAAATTAATCAATCAGAAAAGATTAATAAGTCTTGAATCAGTTGAAATTGACAAAAAACAAATCACTTCTGAAGGTATTGTCACTGTTGCTGATCCCGGTTCATTGCTAAAAACAATGACGAAAAAAATTAAGAACATGATAATAGTCATGAAAGAAAATTATGATGAAGTATTGATTCAAAAGTATGAGGATGAGATTGACAGGAGCAAAATGCTTATAGATAAGTCTGTTATAGGCTCCCTAACTTTTGGAAAAACTACAAAATTAAAGAATATAGAGCTTTATTACATCTCTTTAATTTCAAAAGAGCTGGAAAGAATGGTTGATAGATTAATAATGCTGGGACAAGACAACTCCAAATTCCTGGATGAGATTACAAAACCAATTGAGTTCTTGCAGAATATTCTGCAGGATACTGCTAATCTAGACCAAAAATTAGCAATGGAATTCACAAAATCTGTTATCATGATAAAAAAATCAGATATTAAGGATGTTAAGGATGTCAAAAGCTACTATAAGGAGATTATGAGGCAAAACCTTACGACAATAAGCGAAGTAATAATGGACTGGATGGTTACACTAAGACTGGAAAACTAAATACATCCTATAGACTATTTACATTACTTTATTAAGATAGTGCAAAAGATTTTTAACTTTTATCAAAATGGATACAACAACAGGTGATTCAAAAGAAGCTGAAATTTTAAATGAAATAAGGGTTTCTGAAAAAAAGGCAGAAGAGTTGATAGAAAAAGCTGAAAAGGAAAAAGAAGCCATAATCCAGGGTGCAATTAAGAGTTCTTCAAAGTTGTTAAGCAAAAACAAAGATGCAATGGGGAAACTGCAGGAAAAAAAGATAATAAATTTCAGAGACAAAGTTAAATCAGTTAAAGAAGAAAAGCTGAAAGAAGGCAAAAAAACAGTAAATCAAATAAAGAAAAAAGCAGAAAAAAATACCGACAAAGCCATTGATTTTGTCATGAAGAAATTTGAACCAGAAACGTAAAATGCTAAGACCCTATGATATGGACCGTGTAATGATAACAGGGCCAAAAAAATTGCAGGAAAAGGTAATTAAAGAACTGCATAAACTCAGTATATTGCATATTGTTGATCATTCGAAAAGTGAGCTGGCAGATATAGGGGAGCCATTAGAAACAGCAAACACATTTTCTGAAACAATTGTTAAGATAAGGTCTTTAATAACCACATTGAACATCCAAAAAGAAGATGTTAAATTTGAATTTAAAGGAAGTTTATTGGAAATAAACCAGACTACAAAAAAGCTTAATGAAGAAGCCGGAAAAAATTTAGATGAATTAAAGATAATTGAAGACAAAATCTCAAAAAATGAAAACATAAAGCAGGAATTAGAGATTTTAAAAAATGTTGATGTTCCTCTTGAATCATTCTCATCCTACAAGTCATTAGCTTACTTTACAGGTTATTTGGAAGGAAATGACTTATCATCCATAGGAAAAGAACTATCAGGAATAACAGAAAAATTTATGTTATCTCAGAGTGCTATTGGGAAAAAAACATTTATTGCTTTGTTTATTGATGCAAACAGCAAAGACCAAGCAAATAATATACTAAGAAAGGTAAATTTTTCTTCTGTAAACTTTGCAAACATAGGAAACTTAAGAGGAAGCGCATCATATAATTTAGAAAGAATAGAAAAAGAAAATGCGAAGTTTGAAAGCCAAAGCAACAACATAAAAAAGCGATTAGAAAAGCTAGGGCAGGAACATAAGAGCTTTCTAATAACTGCTGAGGATATTTTAAGCAAGGAGCTTGAAAAGGCAGAAGCGCCTTTGAAGTTTGCAGCAACACCATCCAGTTTTCTCATAAAAGGGTGGGTTCCAAGCAATAACATGGAGAACGTGATTAATAAATTAAATAAAATAACCGGAGATAAGATATCCATATACCATGAACATGCAAAAGAAAAAGATAATGTACCTATAAAACTTAAAAATCCAATCTATGCAAAACCATTCGAGTTCTTTATGGACCTTTATTCAATGCCTAGGTATAAGGAATTTGACCCTACACTGCTCATGTTTATTACTTATCCAATATTTTTTGGCTTTATGCTAGGAGACATGGGTTATGGAATTGTTAGTTTTGCTCTTTTCTATCTTTTAAAAAAGAAAATTCCAAAAGCATCAGCTTTATTTAACATATTACTCATATCATCCGTATCTTCTACAATATTTGGATTGATGTATGGGGAAATTTTTGGCTTAGAAGAGATAGGCCATTTTGCAATTCCGCATTTACTCAGCAGAACTCATGAAGTATTTACCATGCTTTACATAGCAATAGGCATTGGGGTTTTCCAGGTGAACCTCGGATTAGCCCTAGGATTCATAAACGTAATGAAAGACCATGGCTTATCCAAGGCAATTTATGAAAAAGCAAGCTGGTTTGTCCTGCAGATAGGAGTTGCTTTGATTGCATTATCTTCCCTTAATATGATTGTATTGCCTTCATTTGTAGGAATTGCATTTTTAGTGATATCAATTGCAATGCTTTTCAAGGGAGAAGGGATAAGGGGAATAATCGAACTTCCAAGCATATTAACGAACATATTGTCTTATGCGCGATTGATGGCTATTGGCTTAAGCTCGGTTTCATTGGCAGTAGTTATTAATGAAATGTCCTTTGGTTTTTTTGAAAAAGGCGGTTTTGCCATCTTAACTGGAATTTTAATTTTAATTATTGGCCATACTATAAATATAGTGCTTGGCTTGTTTGGAAGCTTTTTGCATTCATTAAGATTACATTATGTTGAGTTTTTTTCAAAGTTTTTTGAAGGTGGTGCTGAAAAGTACAGTCCATTTGGAGCAAAAGAGTAATAATTCAATAAAAAATAAAAAACAATAATGAAAATCCAATGATTAAAATTTAATTTAAAAATGATAATTACAAAAAATTTAAAATAAAACAATAATTAATGAAAATAAAATAATGAAACATGGAGGTAAAAAATGACAGTAGAACTATCGGTGGGTTTGATTGCAATGGGAGCTGGAATAGCAGTAGGTTTAAGCGCTATTGCAGCAGGTATTGCAGAAAAAGAGATTGGAGCCGCAGCAATAGGCGCAATGGCAGAGAAGGAAGAACTATTTGGTAAAGGATTAATCCTTACTGTTATTCCGGAAACATTAGTCATATTTGGTCTAGTAGTTGCTATATTAATACTTGGCTTGGCAGGTTAAACCTTAGAAAATGGGACTAGAAGCAGTAAAGGAAGAAGTAATTAGGAATGCGCAAACACAGGAAGAATCCCTGATTGCAGAAGCTAGAGCAGAGGCTGCAAAAATAACCAAGGAAGCAGAAGAAAAATTGCAGAAACTTAGTGAAAAAAGTGATGCAGAGACAAAAAGAACTGTGGATATCATCAAAAGGCAGGAGCTTGCATCTGCTGAACTGGAAAACAAAAAAATGCTTCTTGAGGCAAAGAAGCAGTTGATTGACGAAGTCTTTAGTGAAGTAAAAAAGAAACTCGAAAAGTTAGACAGTAAAACCCGGGAGAATTACATAAAAAACCTGCTGGAAAAGGCAAAAGATGACATTGAAGTTGCAAATATCTACTGCAATGAAAAAGACATTAAGTTTGTAGAAGGCTTTAAGGCTGAATCAATGGACATAATTGCAGGTTTAATAGCAGAAAACAGTGATAAAACTGTCAGAGTGGATTATAGCTTTGATACAATGCTGGAATCCTTAAAAGAAAACGAGCTGCAAAGCGTAAATAAGATATTATTTGGTTAAAATGCTTGAACTAAGACAAAAGGAACTGAAACTTGGAAAATATCCGTATGCTTACGTACGCACTTCAGTAATGAAATCTTTGCTTTTCAGGAAAGATGACTACCATAAGATGCTTAAGATGAGTTTCAGCGAAATCGCAAAGTTTTTGCAGGACTCCCATTACAAGGATGAGATAAATAAATTAGGTACAGAATATTCAGGTGCTGACTTAATAGAGTTTGCGTTAAACAAAAACCTTGCTGATTCATTTGAAAAATTGCTAAAGATTTCACCTCCGGGATTATCCTTGTTAATCAGGAAATATGCAATAAGAAAAGACATTGATGACATTAAAACTATTTTAAGGGGAAAATTCACAAATACAGATGAAAAACTTATTTTAAACTCGATAACAGCAGCAGGAGCATTGAAATTTGAATTCCTAAATTCACTTTTGAAAACAGAATCTATTGAAGAGATTCTGAAAAATAATAGAATAGTCCCATTTTCATTATTGGAAGATGGAATAAAAGACCTAAAAGAAAAAAATACTTTGGTTGGCATTGAAAACGCATTGGACAAGTATTATTACAGCCACCTGATGGAATTTTCAAAAATTCTTCCAAAGGCAGGCGAATTATTCAAAAATTTCCTGACAAAAGAAGTGGAGATCTTGAATATATTAACTTTGTTGAGACTGAAAAAAACAAAACTTGACAAAGAAGCCATTAAGCGATTTATCATTCCATGTGGACTTAGTAGGGGATTAAAAATAATTAAATTAGCAGATGTTGACGACCTGGAAGAATTTTCAAGGGTTTTGGAGCGTACTGAATACAAAGATGTAATTCAAAAAGGCTTTCAGGAATACAGGGAAAATGGATCATTAATAACTTTAGAGACGGAGCTTTACAAGTACCTGCTAAAAGAATCAATACTGCTTTTGCACCAGCATCCACTGACTGTTGATGTTATCCTGGGCTATATGCTTGCAAAAGACATTGAGATCAGAAATTTAAGGATTATCATAAAAGGAAAACAATTAGGATTGGAAGAAGAATTTATTGAAAAGCAGTTGGTGTTTTAAAGATGGTAAAAACTTCAGTTTTAGGGAGCAATGAATTTATTGTTGGGTTTCAATTAGCTGGAATTAAAGATACTTTTGAGGTAAGTGATAATCCTGTTAAGGATATTAATGACTTAAAAAACAATAAGGAAATTGGAATTGTTGTTATTGAAGAGAATATAATGGACGGCTTGGACAAGCACCAAAGATTAGAAGTAGAAGATTCAGTTGATCCTGTTTTTATTCCTGTTTCAACTAAAGTAGAACAGGATTCTTTGAAACGATTAATAAAAAAATCAATAGGTGTAGATTTATGGAAATGATGATGATGGAGGACTATTAAAATGGAGAAAGGTGTTATTTACAGAATTGCAGGACCAGTGGTTGTAGCTAAAGGCATAAAACCAAGAATGTATGACGTTTGCAGAGTTGGAGATGAAAAACTTATGGGAGAAGTTATTCAAATTACCGGAGATAAGGTAATCATCCAGGTGTATGAGGATACTTCCGGAATAAAGCCGGGAGAGCCAGTCACTAATACTGGAGAGCCATTGACTGTTGAGTTAGGGCCAGGACTATTAACAAGTATTTATGATGGCATACAGAGGCCATTGCCTATTTTGATCAAGCAGATGGGAGATTTCATCAAGCGAGGTGTAGATGCTCCTGGTTTAGACCAGCAAAAGAAATGGGACTTCAAGGCAACTGCTAAAAAAGGAGACGATGTTAATGGAGGGGCTATTATTGGAGAAGTTGAGGAGACTGAAGGCAATATTCATAGAATAATGGTTCCGCCTAATCAAAATGGAAAAATTGCAGAAATAAATTCCGGAAAGTTTACTGTCAATGATGTCATAGGCAAATTAGACAATGGTTTTGAGTTAAGGTTAAAGCATAACTGGCCTGTAAGGATTGCAAGGCCATCCAAGGAAAAATTAAAGCCGGAGATGCCGTTGATAACCGGACAGAGAGTTTTTGATGCGATGTTCCCGATTGCAAAAGGGGGGGTAGCAGCTATTCCAGGGCCTTTTGGAAGCGGTAAAACAGTTAGCCAACAGCAGCTTGCTAAGTGGTCTGATGCAGATATGGTTGTTTATGTCGGCTGCGGTGAAAGAGGAAATGAAATGACAGAAGTACTTTCAGAATTTCCTGGGCTTATAGACCCTAAAACAGGAAAACCGTTAATGAATAGGACTGTTTTGATTGCAAATACATCAAACATGCCTGTTGCTGCACGTGAAGCAAGCATTTATACGGGTGTTACAATTGCAGAATATTATAGGGATATGGGTTATAGCGTTGCAATGATGGCAGATTCTACAAGCAGATGGGCAGAAGCTATGAGAGAAATTTCATCTAGATTGGAAGAGATGCCTGGGGAAGAAGGATATCCTGCTTATTTATCTACCAGATTAGCGCAATTTTATGAAAGAGCTGGAAGAGTTACACCACTTGGAACAAAACATGAAGGCTCTATTTCAATAATCGGAGCTGTAAGCCCTGCTGGTGGAGATTTATCAGAACCGGTTACGCAAAGCACATTAAGAGTTACAAAAGTATTTTGGGCTTTGGATGCAAAACTGGCACAAAGAAGGCATTTTCCTTCTATCAACTGGCTGACATCTTATTCCCTTTATCCGGATGCATTGAAAGAATGGTATGCTAAGAATGTAGCAGCAGACTGGCAAGACCTTGTTGCGCAGATGATGAGTATCCTTCAGGAAGAGGAGAAATTGCTGGAAATTGTGCAGCTTGTAGGTTCAGATGCATTGCCTGAAAGACAGCAGATAACATTAGCAGTCGCTAAGCTGATAAGGGAAGTTTTACTGCAACAGAATGCATTTCATGATATTGACACTTATTGTGATATGAAAAAAACCCATAACATGATGATGTCAATATTAAAGATTTCAAAACTGATGAACAATGCTCTTGACAATGGCAAGAGGGCAGATCAGGTATTGGCAATTAAATCCAAAGACAGATTGTCTGAAATAAAGTTTGTTAAACAATATGATAATTTGCTTAATGAGATAATGAGTAAGATTGAGGCAGAATTAAGGTAGTGAGGAGTACAATAAAGAAAAAATAGTGAAAGAAAGTCACAATGACGAAAAAACAGTCAATAATAAAAAATAATTAATGAGGGAATAAAAATGAAGGAGTATAAGACTATTAACAGGGTGGCAGGACCATTAATCTTTGTAGAAAAGACAGAACCTATAGGATATGCGGATATGGTAAGGATTGCTTTGCCGGACGGCACAACCAAGAATGGCCAAGTTTTAGATACATCAGATGATGTTGTAGTTGTGCAGGTATTTGAAGGAACATCCGGAATTGATGTTAACACAAGAGTTAAATTTCTGGGAGACAGCCTGAAGCTTAATGTAGCAAAAGACATGCTTGGCAGAGTTTTGTCTGGTTCTGGTAAACCTATTGATAATGGTCCGGAAATAATTCCGGAGAAAAAATTGGATATAGGAGGGGCTGCAATTAATCCGTTTTCAAGGCAAACACCGTCAGATTTCATACAGACAGGCATATCAGCCATAGATGCAATGAATACATTGGTTAGAGGACAAAAACTGCCTATTTTTTCAGGTTCAGGTTTGCCTCATAACGAAATTGCATTGCAGATTGCTCGTCAGGCAAAAGTTATTGGCAAGAAAGAAAATTTTGTTGTTATCTTTGCGGCTATGGGAATTACAAATGAGGATGCCCAGTATTTCATAAATGATTTTAAGCAAACTGGGGCTTTGGAAAGAAGCGTTGTTTTCCTTAATTTGGCAGATGATCCTGCTGTTGAGCGTTTGGTTACACCAAGAATGGCTTTAACAGCTGCAGAGTATTTTGCTTATGAGCAGGATGCACATGTTTTGGTTATTTTGACAGACATGACCAATTATTGCGAATCTTTGCGTGAAATTGGAGCTGCTCGTGAAGAAATTCCGGGAAGGAGAGGTTATCCTGGTTACATGTATACTGATTTGGCAATGCTTTATGAAAGAGCAGGAGTAATTAAGGGTAGGAAAGGTTCAGTAACTCAGATTCCTATCCTGACTATGGTCGGTGATGATATTACGCATCCGATTCCAGATTTAACAGGATATATTACTGAAGGGCAGATAGTTGTAGAAAGAGAACTGCACAGAAAAGGTATTTATCCGCCAAATGATATTTTACCATCATTAAGCAGGCTGATGAATTTAGGTATTGGTCCCGGTAAAACTCGAGAGGATCATAAGCAGGTTTCTGACCAATTGTATGCAGCTTATGCTGAAGGTAAGGACTTAAGAGGCTTGGTTGCAATTGTAGGGGAAGATGCTTTATCTGAAAGGGATAAGCAATTCCTTAAGTTCGCAGAAGAATTTGAGAAGCAGTTTGTGACTCAAAGAAGGGATGAGGATAGAAGCATTTCTGAAACTTTAGATTTAGGATGGAAATTGCTTGGAATTATTCCAGAGAATGAATTGACAAGACTGGATCCTGAGTTGAAGAAGAAGTATTACAAAAGTGTGGAAGAGAAAGTGGAAAAAGAGATACAATAAATGCCGCAAGATGTAAAGCCAACAAGAAGTGAAATGCTTAAGGTAAAGAAGCAGATTAAGCTAGCTAAATCAGGACATTCTTTGCTGAAGAAGAAAAGAGATGGTATGATTCTGGAGTTCTTTGAGATTTTAAAGAAAGCAAAGACATTGAGGCAGGAATTAGTTGATGAATATACTATTGCTTTAGAGAAGATAAACATTGCAAGGACTATTGAAGGTGATTTAAAAGTAAAGTCTATTGCCATGGCAATCAAGGAAATTCCGGACATTAAGCTAACAACTAAAAATATTATGGGGGTTGAAGTCCCTAAAATTGAAAGTTCAGAAATACAAAAAGCTTTCATGGAAAGAGGTTATGGTGTTTACAATTCTTCTGCTATAGATGAAGCAGCCGCAGCTTATGAAAAAGTTATGGGAAAAATATTACTGGCTGCTGAAGTTGAGACTTCTATGCGTAAATTATTGAATGAAATTGAAAAAACAAAAAGACGTGTGAATGCTTTGGAATTTGTCGTTTTGCCGAGATTAGAGGAAACTACTGCTTTCATTAGATTAAGATTGGAAGAGATGGAAAGGGAGAATATTTTTAGGCTGAAGAGGATAAAGGCGAAGGTTCAGGTTCAGTAACAATGCCAAAAACCAAAAAACCAAGCAAAAAAATAAGAAAAAAACAAAAATTTACAGCATGGTTTGTCATAATACTAACTGCAATTAATTTCCTGCTGGCTATTGGTTTTTTAATTTATCTTTATTTTTGGGTTAAGGCTAGATAATAATAAAAAAGTTTATTAAGAAATGTATATCTCCAAAAGTCATAAGAGTAAGGGAAAAGGCTGGACACATTGCTCCTAATTTTGGAGGGGTTGGACCAATGACGATAGCATGTTTAATAGAAAATCTAGTTGCAGCAACATTTGAACAGAATGGTTTAGGAGATCTTTTTGTCCCTTATAACTCAAAGCTTTTTTACCAAGGGTTGGTAACTTCGTAAATTCATTACGAAAAACAAAAATCTTTTAAACAGCCAACTTTTCTTTTTTGAAAACACTTGGGGTGAAACGATGGCAGTATTAACATTGATTATAAGCGTGATTGTAAGTATTGTAGCTATTTTATTTGCATGGTATTTGAGTAAAGAGATTAAGAAAAAGCCTGCTGGAAATGAGAAGATGCAGGAGATTGCACATGCTATTCATGAAGGTGCGCTAGCTTTTCTTTTTAGGGAATACAAGATATTTGCTGTTTTCATTGTTGTTGTTTTTGGACTATTGTTTTATTTCCTTTCATGGATTACAGCTGTTTCATTTCTTGCAGGAGCCTTATTATCCACCCTTGCAGGATTCATTGGAATGACTATTGCTACAAAAGCAAATGTCCGAACAACACAGGCTGCTACTAATAGCTTAAGCAAGGCATTAAGGGTTGCGTTTATGTCAGGAGCAGTTATGGGATTAAGCGTAGTTGGATTTGGGCTTTTAGGAGTTACTGCATTATACTTTGTTTTTGGTATTGATGCTCTTAACCAGATTATTGGATTTGGATTTGGAGCTTCATCTGTTGCGTTGTTTGCTCGTGTTGGTGGCGGAATCTATACAAAAGCAGCGGATGTTGGCGCTGATTTAGTGGGTAAAGTTGAAAAAGGAATTCCTGAAGATGATCCAAGAAACCCTGCAGTTATAGCTGACAATGTGGGAGACAATGTCGGAGATGTAGCTGGAATGGGCGCTGATCTTTTTGAAAGCTATGTTGGAAGCATATTAGCGACTATGGTTTTGGGTCTTTTGATTATATCTAACAAAGAGAGTTTTGTCATGCTACCATTGCTTATTGCAGCAGCAGGAATCATCTGCTCTATAATTGGCTCATTTTTTGTAAAGGCAAACAACGAAAAACAAGTTCATTCTGCTTTGAATAAAGGATTGTTTTCAGCAAGCATATTATTAGTTCCAATAAGTTATCTTATCATTAAATTTACTTTGCCGGCTACTTTTATTATTGGAAGCGCAACTTACAGTTCTATAGGAGTGTTTTATGCAACTATTGCAGGACTTGCTGTAGGAATTATAATTGGATTGATTACAGAGTTTTATACCTCTTATGACTATAAGCCTACACAAAAAGTGGCAGAAAGCTCATTGACTGGCGCAGCTACAAACATCATTAAAGGTCTTGCAACTGGAATGCAAAGTAACGCATTGCCAATGCTTGTTATTAGTCTGGGGATTTTCGTAGCATACCAATTTGCAGGAATCTATGGTATTGCAATTGCAGCTGTTGGCATGCTTTCCACTTTAGGAATTAGTTTAGCAGTTGATGCTTACGGCCCTGTTGCTGACAATGCCGGCGGGATAGCTGAGATGGCAAAACTTCCTGGAAGAGTAAGAAAAAGAACTGATGCACTTGATTCTGTTGGGAATACAACTGCAGCAATGGGAAAAGGATTTGCAATTGGTTCTGCTGCACTAACATCATTGGCATTGTTTACTGCTTTCAGCAATTCTGCAGGCCTATCATCTATTAATATCATGAAGCCTTTGGTTATTATTGGATTGTTTATTGGCGGTATTTTGCCATTTTTATTTTCTGCCTTGACAATGAATGCTGTTGGAATGGCAGCCCATGATATGGTTGAAGAAGTAAGAAGGCAATTCAAAAGCATTAAAGGATTGATGGAAGGAAAGG
This sequence comes from uncultured Methanosarcinales archaeon, assembly GCA_964466175.1. Taxonomy (GTDB): domain Archaea; phylum Nanobdellota; class Nanobdellia; order Woesearchaeales; family GW2011-AR4; genus JACPJP01. The sequence continues at coordinate 13,631 of CAYXMT010000005.1, forward strand.
CAAAACCAGACCATAAGAAATGTGTTGAGATTGCAACAAGCGGTGCATTAAAGCAGATGATTGTACCAAGTTTGATTGCAGTTATTGTTCCTGTTTTAGTAGGGCTTACTCTTGGTGTGGAAGCACTGGGAGGATTGCTTGCAGGTTCTTTAGTTACTGGTGTTTTGCTGGCAATAATGATGGCAAATACTGGAGGCATCTGGGACAATGCAAAGAAATACATTGAAATTGGAAAGTTTGGAGGCAAAGGCTCTGATGCCCACAAAGCAGCAGTTATAGGCGACACAGTAGGAGACCCATTTAAAGATACTGCAGGGCCTTCCCTGAATATTTTGGTTAAATTAATGACAATAGTATCATTGGTTTTACTGCCGTTGTTTATTTAAAACAACAAATTTTAAATAATCCTTATAGTTCTATTTCATAGGATAAGTTAAATTTTAAAATGCCTGAATACAGAACTGTTAAAGACGTTAATGTCAAAGGGAAATATGTTATTTTGAGGGTTGGATTAGACGTTCCTTTAGACCAAACAAAAGATTTATTAGATCCTGACAGAGTAACAGATGATACAAGGATAAGGGATATTCTTCCAACATTAAATTATCTTATTGAGAATGGTGCTAAGGTTATTTTAGCTGCAGGATGGTGCGGAAGGCCTAAGGGAGAAGACTCTGACTATGGGATGGCACCTGTGGCAAAAAGGCTTGAAAAACTTCTAAAAGGTGAGGGAGTTCTTGAGCATGATGTTCTTCTGGCTCCAAACAGTTATGTTGACAGAAAACCAAGGAGTGTATACACTCATCAGGATGAGGTAAGGGATGCAGTAAGCGGCTTGCAGAAAGGTCAAATTGTTGTTTTAGAAAATGTAAGATATGATCCAGAGGCAAATGCGAATGATAAAGACTTTGCAGAATTTATAGCATCATTAGCAGGAAAGACCGCAGTATATGTAAATGAAGCTGAACCTCAAAATCACAGGCCAGAAGCAACAATTGTAACCGTTCCATTAATTGTTGCACAAAATAGTGGGGAAGTTGTTTACGGACTAAAATATGCAGATGTTCTTGAAAAAATTGGCGGTTTAGCGCAAAAGCTTGAGGACCCTGACAGAGATTCTTTTGTTTTTGGATTGTGCGGAAAAAAGATAGAATCAGATCCGGGCATTACCTCCAAAATAACAGTAGCTGTAGATTTAATAGATAAAATGAGGGCAGGTGATACTATAATAACAGGTGGCGCAGTCATTTACACATTTATATTGGCTCAGCATTATTCTTCCAGGATAGAAGAAAATCTAGAGAGAGTAAATCAAATAGTGGGGAGTTATAATAAGAAAATTGCTTCTGAAACCCAAGGGGTAAAGGACAAGAAGGAAGCAGTAGAGATAACAGAAAGACTCCAAAGAGAAAAAAGTGACAAGTTAAAGAAATTGCTTGGTATCAGGGATGAAGAAATCAGAGAGCTTATAGGAGATTCTTATATCAGATGGGGACAGGAAGGGGAGCAAATAGTTTTTGCTTATGATGTAATGGCTAAAGCCAAAGCAAAAGGTGTTGAGGTTATTACTGCAGATGACTATGCTATAACTGATAAATCTCCTGACAAGAGCGGAATATTACCTGAGGATGCAAAAATAAAGATACATGATACTCCAACAAATATTCCAGCTGGATGGTTAGGGGTAGGGGGAGGCCCAAAAACATTAGATAGGATTTTCAATGTAATCGAAGGTGCTGGAATTTATCTGCAATCAGGCCCTTATTCTATTGAGGATGATAGAGTAGAAGAACTGTCTGAAACAGACTACACTACATTTGAAGCAGCGAAGAAATGTATAGAAAATGGAGGGGTTACAATAGGTGCCGGTGGTGACACTGTTGCCAGAATTCATACACGTAGCGCAGAAGATGCTTTCTCAATTATAACAAGCGCAGGTGGCGCAACTTTGGAGTTAATTCAGTCAGGAACTTCCAAAGGAAAAGAAGCTGTTGAGTTAGCTAATAAGTCTAAGAAATAATAATTTTAGAATTTACCACATCATTCACTTCATTTGCTAAATTCTCTTTTAATTTGTTGATATTTATTTTCTCTAATTCATTATTTAAATTTGATATTTTATTGTTTAAATTTTCAATATTTGTTTTTACGTTGTTTAATTCATTATTATTTGATTCCAATTCATTATTGGACTCATTGTTTTCAATTGATGATGTTATTTCATTCAATCTTTGCTTTTCAGTTCCAAAATCATCCCTGATTTTCATTAAATAAACACCGTCTAATTCTCCTATTTTTTCAAGCGATTTCTCTTTTTTCTTATCATCTAATCCTAGCTCATCAATTGCATTTTTTAAGCTGTCCAGAATTTTTAATATTTCTAATTCGTTGTCTTTAATTAATGTTATTATTGAATTGCTTAAATAATCTAATATTAATTTTTCATTCTCTAAAGCTATTTTTGCATATTTTTTCAAAGCTTTCTCTAAAACAGAAAAATCGTGGAATATCCTGTTTTCAATGCCGCTCAATTTTGATTTTACATTTTCTTTCTCTTCCAGCAGTTTTCTGTAATCCTCATAACCAGAGCTGGATTTTATCTCATTGATTTTTTTCTCAGTCTCTGATTTTTTAGTTTCATTGTTTTTTAGATTATTATTTTCGTTGTTTAATTCATCTGAATATTGTTCCTTTAATTTTATTTTATTTTTTATGCTCTCAATGTCATTTTTTATTTTATTAATTATTGAAATCTTATTGTCTTTAATTGAATTCTTGATGTCTTTGGAATAATTTTCAATATTTTTTATATTCCTTGCAACATTTTCCGCTTCCCTTGCAAAGAATTCATTTAATATCTGGTAGCTTCTTGCAGTCCCCTTGCCCAAAGAATCAATTTCATGATTAACCTTATTGCATTTTTCAATTAATTCATTGTAATTATTATAATCTGTATCTATATTGCTGAAGAATTGTTTTGTTTTTTTGATGAAAGCATCCCGATTGCCTTCCATAATTGTCTTTACTCTTTCGGGTATTTTTGGGTTCTGCAATTTCGCAGTTTCCAGTATTTTCAGGTTTTCATCTACTTTTTGCTTTTCATCATTAATTTTGCTTGTTATTTGATTAATATTATTGTCTAAATTTTCAAATATTGGCTTTGTTTTTTCATTTAACCATGACTCTAATTCATTAAGGCCTATTTTTTCTTCTTGGATTTCTTCTTTTGCAAAGAGTTTTTTTATGAATTTGAGCATAATAATAGGAAAATTAATATATTTTTATAAAACTTTACTTAAAATATGAAGAAAAAGTTTAAGGGAACCAAAAAACAGCAGCAGAAGCTGGCTTTAGCTGAAATAACCAGTATATTCACCAAAGCCAAAGAAGCATTTGATGGAAAGCCAGAGCTAGCTAATAAGTATGCTAAGAAAGCAAGAAGAATAGCCTTGAAGTACAAGATTAAATTACCCTTGAATCTCAAAAGGAAAATATGCAAGAACTGTTATTCTTATCTGGTGCCCGGGAAAAACCTAAGAGTAAGAACCAATAAAGGGCACGTTGTTCTTTATTGCTTAAACTGTAAGAAATTCATGAGAATTGGGTATAAATAAAACCATAACATTTATAAATCCCCCTACTATTCCTAAATACTCCAAATTTAAAAATAATATTATATGGAGGATTAATAACAAATGGCAAAAGGAAAAGTACACATTAACATTGTATTCATTGGTCACGTTGATCATGGAAAGAGCACTACAGTAGGCAGATTACTATATGATACTAAGAATATTGACGAACAGGCAATGAGGAAACTTAAGGACAAAGCAAAGGAACTTGGTAAATCTGGTTTTGAATTTGCTTTTGTTATGGATAACCTAAAAGAAGAGCAGGAAAGAGGAGTTACAATTGACCTCGCTCATAAGAAATTTGAGACACCAAAATACTACTTTACAATTATAGACGCACCAGGCCACAAGGATTTCATCAAGAACATGATTACTGGCGCTAGCCAGGCAGATGCTGGTGTTTTAGTTGTTTCTGGAAACCCAAGCGATGGTGTACAGGCACAAACAAAAGAGCATGTCTTTCTAGCAAGAACATTGGGCGTTAATCAGCTTATTGTCTATGTAAACAAGATGGACATGGCAAAATATGATCAAAAAAGATTTGAGGAAGTAAAGAAACAAGTTTCTGAATTGTTAAAAAGTGTTGGATACAATCCAGATGAAGTTGCATTTTTACCTGGAGCTTCTTTAGAAGGCGATAATGTAGCTGAGAAATCAAAGAACATGTCATGGTATGAAGGCAAAACTTTGCTGGAAAATTTGGATGAACTAAAAGAACCAGAGAAGCCAACTGATTTACCATTAAGACTGCCTATCCAGGATGTTTATAAGATTACAGGTATTGGAGTTGTTCCTGTTGGCAGAGTAGAAACAGGAGTTATGAAGCTTAATGATAAAGTCATAGTTGTTCCTGGAAGAGAAGGGAAAGGAGTAACTGGCGAAGTAAAATCTATAGAGATGCATCATGAACAGATGCAGCAAGCTGAGCCAGGTGATAATATTGGTTTTAACGTAAGAGGTATTGGAGAAAAAGATATTGCAAGAGGAGATGTGTTAGGACATACTGATAAAGTTCCAACAATCGCAACAGAATTCACAGCGCAAATGGTCATTTTAAACCATCCAACTGTTGTTACTGTTGGCTACACTCCTGTATTCCATATCCATACAGCACAAGTAGCATGCCAGGTTACGAAAATAGAGAAAAAACTTGATCCGGCAACTGGGCAAACAAAAGAAGAGAACCCAGACTTTATTAAGAATGGTGACGCAGCGATTGTAAAGCTGAAACCAGTTTCACCATTAGTAATAGAGACGCAAAAAGAGATTCCTCAGATGGCAAGATTCGCTATCAGGGATTCCGGAACAACTGTTGCTGCTGGAATGTGCATTGATTTGGTTAAGAAAGAATAATCATCTCCAATATTAAGTATAGGTTCATGGTAAGTCAAACTTATCATGAGGTAACAAAATGCAAAAAGCAAGAATAAAACTAGCTAGTATTGACATAACTAAGATAAATGAAGTTTCTAGTTTCATAAAAGATATTTCTGAGAAGACCGGCGTGGAGATGAGAGGTCCTATCCCTTTACCAACAAAAAGGCTAAAAGTAACTACAAGAAAAAGCCCGGATGGAGAAGGCTCTGCAACATGGGAAAGGTATGAAATGAGGGTGCATAAAAGATTGATTGATTTAGGGCTAGATGAAAGAGCTTTGAGGTTGGTTATGAGGGTCCCTATACCTGAAGGATTGAATATTGAGATTGAAATGATTGAATAGTTCTTATAAAGACCATAAATTATTTAAATTCTTATTTTAAAGTATAAATTCAGAGGTGGTTTGTTTGATACACGGATGCGAAAAATGTTTTAAAATGGTAGGTATTATTTTTTTGGCTTTGGGAATATTGTTTTTGTTGCAAGACCAAGGCATATGGAATTTCTGGAACATTAGCTGGTATACAGCCTTGTTTTTGGTTGCAGGTGTAATATACTTGTCCTCTGGCCAATCTCCGGAATGCAAAACTTCCAAGTCTGGTAAGAAATAATTTTATTTTTTAATTTTTTTTATTCTCCTTCAAACTCGACCAAAGAAAAAACATTATAGTCTTTTAATTTTTCTCTGCCTTTTAGGTCTATTAACTCAATTACAAAAGCAATCTCAATTATTTTTCCGCCTAAAAGTTCTACTAATTTAATAGTAGCTGATATTGTACCTCCAGTTGCTATTAGGTCATCAACTATCAGGACTTTATCTCCTTGCTTTATTGCATCTTCATGTATTTCAACAACTGCATTTCCATATTCTAAAGAATATTCTTGCTTCATTGTTTTATGAGGTAGTTTGCCTTCTTTTCTTATTGGAACAAAGCTACAACCTAATTTATATGCTAAAACAGATCCAAAAATAAAGCCTCTTGACTCTATAGCTACTATCACATCAATATTTTTACCTTTATATCTTTCATAGAACTTGTCAATAACATACTTAAAAGCTTTTTTATCCTGCAAAAGAGGTGTAATATCCCTAAACATGATGCCTTTCTTTGGCCAATCAGGAACAGTTCTTATTTTTGATTTTAAATCCATAATAAATGAAGATAAATTGATTGTTTAAAAATTTTGTTGAAATAAAATAGGGGGATATATAAGCTTCTCCAAATACTTTTGATAAATGAATAGTACAAATGGCATATTTAGAGGAGGAACTCTGGCAACAGCAACAAAGGCAAACAGCTTTGCAGCACAAGGGGGCGTAATAGGTTATTTTTCTGAAATAGCTGATTTAACTCAGTATTTAATCGGTCATTCTGAAACGCCAGATTTAACTGAACGCGATGCCCAGGTAGAAGGGTTATTATTTCCATTTATTGACCCTCAAGATATTTACACCCTTGTTGGACAGTTTTATATCACACGAAGACCTTTAAGAGCAGTAACTTCTGATAGAGTTGGAAGTCTTATAAGGGATAGTACATACTACTTAAATCAAGAAGATGGAAAATTAAGACTCTCTGAGGTTAGAAACTTTACAGGAACAATTGCAAATTTATAATTTTTATAACACCTCTAATGAAACCAACAGTTATATAAAATCAATACTAATTCTAAACTGTATGAAAGTCAACAATAAACCTTACAGAACAGTATGGATGGAAGATAGTAATATTAAACTAATCAATCAATTGTTATTGCCACATAAGTTTGAAATTCATGCCTGCAAAAATCATATTGAGACAGCAGAAGCAATAAAGAAAATGGTTGTAAGGGGTGCAGGCGCTATTGGTGCTACTGCTGCATATGGTGTTGCTCAATCTGCATTAGAATCCAATGAAGATAATTACAAGGATTATATAAAAAAATCAGTAGAGACATTACAAAAAACAAGACCTACTGCTCAGAATTTATTTACAGGCATTAATTATGTATATAATTCAATTAAAAATTTGTCAGATTTAAATGAAATTCAAAAAATTGCTGTTGAGAAAGCAAATGAGTTTGCTGATTATGATGCGTATGCATGCAAAAAAATAGGGGAGCATGGGAATTCTTTGATTAAAGATGATTATAAAATACTAACACATTGCAATGCAGGTTGGTTAGCGTTTGTTGACTGGGGCAGTGCTTTAAGTCCAATATATTTTGCTCATAGAGCTGGAAAAAATGTTTTTGTTTTTGCTGATGAGACCAGGCCAAGAAATCAAGGCAGTTTGCTTACAGCATGGGAATTAGCTCAAGAAAAAGTTCCGCATGCAGTTATTGCTGACAATGCTGCTGGTTATTATATGAACAAAGGTGAAATAAATATGGTCATTACTGGTGCTGATAGAATTGCAGCAAATGGCGATGCAGCAAATAAAATAGGAACATATGAGAAAGCGGTTTTGGCAAAAGAAAACAATATTCCATTCTATATTGCTGCTCCAACAACAACTTTTGATTTAGGGACAGAAGATGGCAGTAAAATACCTATAGAAGAAAGAAATCCAGATGAGGTTTTATCTATCTCTGGAATAAGAATTGCTCCAAAAGAAAGCTCTGCGAAAAATCCTGCTTTTGATGTAACTCCGGCAAAATATATAGCTGGAATAATAACTGAAAAAGGTATTGTTAAGGCTGATAAAGAGGAAATAAAGAAATTATTTGGATGATTAATATGAATGAGACCATAAAAACAATCAAAGAAAGAAGGTCTGTAAGAAGTTATAAAGACGCACCAATAGGCAAGGAAAAGATTAAGAAAATTCTTGAATGCGGCTTAATGGCACCTAATGCAAAGCATTTACAACCGTGGAAATTTGTTGTTGTTACAAATAAAAGTTTGTTAAAAGAGATTGCAAAAAGAATCCAGGATAAAGTAATTAATAATCCAGAATATCCTGTTGTTAAGGAGCGTGCAGAAACAAAAGAAGATGCAATATTTTATTCAGCGCCTTTGGCAATATTTATTTTGGGAGATAAGGAAAATCATTGGTCTCCTTTAGATTGTTCTTATGCAGCAGAAAACATGATGTTAGCTGCTAAATCCTTGGGAATAGCATCGTGCCCAATAGGAATGTCAAGACATCTAAAAGATGAAAAAGACCTTATAGCAAAGATAGGTATAGATGAAAACTATGAATTGATAATAACTTTAGTCTTTGGGTATGGCGATGAATCACCTACAGCAAAAGAAAGGGATAAGGATGTTATTAAATGGATTGAGTAAATCCCAAAGCTTTTTAAATCAAATAAGCATTCTAAATACTGATTAAAATGGATTGGGGGATGAAAAACAGATTATCAAAAGTAATTAGTCCAAAGACTGGTAAGACTGTTATGCTGGCAGTTGACCATGGCTATTTTCAAGGCCCTACAACCGGACTTAAAGAGCTTAAAAAGGCTATAGAACCCTTAATACCTCATGCTGATTGTTTGTTTATTACAAGAGGGATGTTAAGGAATTGTGTTGATGCACAAACAAAAATTCCTATTTTTCTTAGAGTTTCAGGAGGCCCAAGTGTTCTGAAAGAAGATTTATCAGATGAGCACATAACAACTTCTATGGAAGAAGCATTAAGGCTGAATGCAGTTGGTGTTGGAATGTCAATCTTTGTTGGCGGAGAAAATGAATCAAGAACTATTGCAAACCTGGGGGAATTAGTTAATGAAGCTGAACCGAGCAATATGCCTGTTTTAGCCATAACCGCAGTTGGTAAAGAAATGGCCAGAGATGCAAGATATTTGGGATTAGCATGCAGAATGGCTGCAGAACAAGGAGCACATATTGTAAAAACTTATTATTGTGAAAATTTTAAAGATATTGTTAAATCATGTCCTGTGCCTATTGTTATTGCAGGCGGAAAGAAAATTGATGAAAAAGATGCTTTGCAGATGGCAAGAAGTGCAATAGATGACGGTGCTGTTGGAGTTGATATGGGCAGAAATATTTTTCAAAGTGATAGCCCAGTTGGAATGATTAAAGCAGTAAATGCAGTAGTGCATGAAAATGCTTCTGTTGATGAAGCCTATCAGATTTATGAGAAAGAAAAGAAATGATTTCTTATGAAAGTCGCAGTTTATTACAACAATAATGACATTAAGTTAGAGGAAAGGCCAAAACCTACTATATCTGATGATGAAATTCTTGTTAATATGAAAGCATCTGGCATATGCGGTACTGATGCTATGGAATGGTACAGGATTAAGAAAGCACCAAGAGTTTTAGGGCATGAAATGGTTGGAGAGATTGTTGAGAGTAAATCTGATAAATATAAATCTGGACAGAGAGTTTTTGTAAGCCATCATGTTCCATGCAATAATTGCAAATATTGTTCTGAAGGAAATCAAACTGCTTGCGAAACATTGCATACTGGAAATTATGACCCAGGTGGCTTTTCTGAATTTATTAGAGTTCCAAAAATAAATGTTGATAGTGGAATTTATTTATTGCCGGATAATGTTTCATATGAAGAAGCAACTATGATTGAGCCTCTGGCATGTGGAGTAAGAGGTTTAGGGTTAATTAATATCAAAAAAAACCATACTGTTTTGGTTTTAGGTTGTGGTGTTTCTGGTCTTTTAAATATACAATTAGCTAAACTTACTGGTGCAAAAGTAATTGCAACTGATATTGATGAGTATAGATTAAAAAAAGCAAAAGAATTTGATGCAGATGAAGTAATTAATGCTAAAGAAGATTTAAATGTTAAGGCTGATAGAGTAATAATTTGCACTGGAGCTATTCCAGCTGTTAAGCAGGCATTTGAATGCATTGACAGGAAAGGGATAATATTATTATTTGCTATACCTGAGAAAAACATAGAAATTCCTAATGCTGATTTCTGGAGAAATGAATTAACTTTAATTTCATCTTACGGAGCAGCTCCTGTTGACTTAAAAGAATCTTTAAGCTTAATTGCAGACAAAAAAGTAAATGTTAAGGATATGATAACTCACAAGCTGCCATTGGGAAAAATTCAGGAAGGATTTAAGATTGTATCAGAAGCTAAGGAATCTTTGAAAGTTATTCTAACAAATTAACTTATTTAATCTTAGGTATAGTAGAAACAAGTAACTTCTTTACATTCTCAACATTTTTTCCGAATATTTCTAAAATCTCTGGCCATGTTACTGGTTTTTCATCTTCTTTCCATGAATCATAGTCAGTGGACATTGCAACAGCTGCATATGGAATTTCAGCTTCATTTGCTAAAATACATTCTGGTGCAACTGACATGTTTATAACATCAGCGCCCCATATCCTGAACATTTTTGATTCTGCTCTTGTGGAAAACCTAGGACCTTCAATTGTTATTACAGTACCTTTTTCATGAAATTTAAGCTTTAATTCCTTGCATGTTTTAATGAAAGCTTTTCTCAGCTCTTCTGAAAATGGGTCAGGCATTGCTGTATGCTTTGCATTTTCTCCTCCTTCCGGAAACTTTTCAAAAAAAGTTATTTTTCTATGCCTTGTAAAGTCAATAAACTGGTCCAGAATAACAAAATCTCCCCTTCCAATTTCTTTTCTTAAGCTGCCGCAGGCAGTTGTAGCTAAAATATGAGTGCAACCTTGTTCCTTTAAGGCTTGTATGTTGGCTCTGAAGTTTACTTGCGAAGGAGGTATAGTATGTTTTTTCCCATGCCTTGCCAATAAAACAACATCTATATTTTCAATTTTACCAACTGTAAGTTTAGAAGAAGGCTTTCCATATTCTGTATCAACTAATATCTCTTTTGAATCTTTTAATATATTTGGGTCATCAAGTCCGGAACCGCCGATTATGCCTATTTTTGTCACAATAACCACTCCTCAATATTATTTTTAATTATACAATACGATTATTATTTTTTAATTTCAATGATTTATTATTTTATTTTTCAATATTATTATTTTTTGATTATTCTATTTTTATTGTTTTTTATTTTTAATGCGTTTTAATTATTGAACCTTATTTTACTTTCAACCCGCTCTTTTCTGCCTTATCGCTTATTATAGCGCTATTGCCAGAAGGATCTTCTATGATTATTTTCTGCTTTTCCTGGCCCCACATTATTTTCATGAGTTTTTTGAGAAGATTTTTTGCTTTTTTCTTATCATCATTATCTTCTGCTGTATCTCTTGCTGTCTCTATCTGATATTTTACCCGGTTTAATATTCCTTCTATGTTTGTAACAAAACCCTGAGAAGCAGGGCCCGGAGTTATTGTAGTAATATGTGGGATTTTAACAGTTGCTTCTGCGCTTTTTACAACCCTTATCTTCATATCCTTTTCATTAGAAATTTCAAAAGTATATTTGCACGGATCTTTTCTTTCTGCTGCTTCGATATCAGATTTATGATATTTGCAATTAGAACATGTCATAGAGAAAAGAAAAACTTTTCCAAAATAAGGCACTTCTGTCTCCTTTTCCATCAATACCAAAGTTTTCTTATGGCACAATGGACAGGTTTCTCCTGGTGTTGATTCTGGTTTCCCCATAAAACAAAGGTAAAGAATTCTGTTTTTAAGGTTTGCGGTTTTTGAAATTAGTTGGGTTTTTTTGCAGGTTACAGTGTTCTAGCTAATTTAGGTTCTATCTAAAGGGGGAAGTGGTGCATCAAGAAAAAGTATCAAGGGGCACTCTTTGAAAGTTTTTCTCTAATAGCAGATTCTATTTTATTCTGCAAATCTTCTGTTGTAGCCTGTTCTTGTTTAGTATCTGCCTTCCCTTCAGCTTGCTTAGTGCCTGTCTTCTCTTCAACTTTTTTAGAACTGGTACCCTCCCCATTTTTAAGAAGAAAAAAGGTTGTAAAAATTGCAAGAACCAATATGATTACTAAAAAAATAACTAATACTTTTTTACTCATGGTCCTCCCCTCCAGGGATTAAACATTTCAAGTTCACTGTTCTGTCTGATTAATTCGTTAAAGTCTAAAGAATCAGAAGAAACTCTGACAAAATCTATATCTGAATAAACAGAACATTTTCCAAAATTTTTATTTTCTCCAAAAGATTCTTTATAAAAATTCTTTAAGCACAAAATTGAACAGTCAAAAGTAACACCTTTAATTTTTTCATTCTCTGTAATGCATCTTTCATATTCTCCTATAGTCTCTTCAGTATAATCATCATCATCACCGCATTTCTCGGTAGAAGACCTATCGTGAGATATAGATTTTGAGCAGGGGATTAAATCAGCTGCGCCAGGAAATAAATTGTCTACATCACTATGTTCGGTTCTAAAAGAATCAGGAAAGGTTAAATCCATATTCAGCTTGGAAATTCTAACTTTTTCAAAATCTATTTTTCCATTTTGGGAAATTTGAATAACTAGAGAATATTTAGGAGTTTTATCTATAATAGATTCAGAAGCATAATTTTTAAGCGGATAAAACTGCGCCTCTGCAATTCCAAAATTTAATTGCTCCGCATCTTTAATTAATCCTAAAGAAGAAGAATAGAATTTTTCTCCATCGTAATCAAAATAAACTATGACTGAATTCGTTTTTCCCTTACCGCTTTCCCATGATAATTCAACTAAACCAAGTAAAAAAGGTTTTTGTTCTATGGTTCCTTCAGAAGCCCAATAAATATTGCTTACTTCAAAATCCTTAGGAATAGCAGAAACAAAACTAATTGATGTTAACACAAACATCAAACTTAATAATGTAAATTTCATCATTTTATTAAAATAGATGAAAATGCTTTATATACTTTTCGAAAACGTTAGAATTTCAAGATTTCAGAAACTTTCCAAAGCTTGGGATCTAAAATAGAATTCAAATAAAATCCTTAATCATACTCACTAACATCACTAAGAGTCTCTTTGGTTTCTGTTTCTTCTTTTACTTTGTGCCTGTGTATGTGGGCAAATGATGGTACAGCTGCAATCCAGTTGTCTCCAAATCCGGCAATATCGCCTTCAAGGGCATCAGTTGTCTTCTTTAATTTGTTAATTGCTCTCTTAAGCTCAACTAAATCCTTATCTTTTAATGGCTTAATATTAACCAAAGCAATAGTATGACCTTCCCTTAAACAATCTAGAATTGGCTTAATGCTCTCAAAATCTTCAATTACAAAAGGCCTAACAGTTATTTTAGAGCTTGCTTCTTCAGTTGTGTCTGCTCCAAGCTCAACATAACCTTCTTCTTCAGCCTCATGCATAATCTCAGAAGCACCAGAAACTTTTTCCTTTAATTTATTAAAAAAACTCATATAACCACCTTTCTTGATTTCAAATAATTTTAATAACCTGCAAATATATAAATCTTTCTATTGGAAGGTAGATACACTTCAATTTTCCAGTTTAAATACTATACAGACTAACGAAACATTTTTAAATAGACTAAAATTCAATTTTAACATGTCAACCAGAATAGGCGGCTTAAGGAGAAAGAGCAGATACAAGCTAAAGAAAGAAAGAAGGGCAAAGGGAAAAATAAGCGTAAGCAGGTTTATGCAATCCTTTAAGGCAGGCCAAAAGGTCCATTTAAGTACTGAACCTTCTGTACATAAAGGAAATTGCCACACCAGATTTATAGGCAAGACCGGAACTGTAAAGGCTTTAAGGGGAAAATGCTATGAGATTGCTATAAATGATAAAGGAAAGGAAAAACTACTTATAATGCATCCAGTACATCTAAAAATAAATAATGACTAAAAATGGCATCAGAAATAATATCAGAAACACCTATCAGCACATACCAGCTGAAAGAGGAATTAGAAAAAATAAAGAAAAGAGATAAAGAGCTAAATTTCAGAGCAGCAAAGACAGAGGAGCACTTAGAGCATTTAGAGTTATCCAAAAATGCAGATTCCCTCTTTGACAAGATAAGCAAACTAAATATTTCAAGGCTGAAAGAGCAGCATATAACTAAGATAGTAGATATAATGCCTTCAACAATTAAAGACCTTAAGGTAGTTATGCAGGGCTACACTATAAGCATAAACAACGAAAGTTTGAAGAAAATTGTTGATGCTGTAAACGGTTTTATAGGAAAGAAGTGATTTCTAAATATTATTTGAAAAATTAAATTGAGGGGTTTTTGTAATAAAGAAATTTTTGCCGGTCATTTTATCTTAATAGTCTAACCCCTTACTCCTGCAACTGCAGTTGGTGTTTGTACAGGAGGAATATAACATTTTGATTTTCATCTGGTCCTTTGAATTTATTTTTAAAATTGCACCACCACAAGTAGCGAGATGAGTGTTTTTAAATTGATAATATCCCATTCTCCCATCAACCCCATCCAAAATTGAAAATCTTTATAAACAATTAAGTTAATATTATAAAAATGAGGGTGGATATAGAAAAGGGGTATGTAGATAGCTATAAGAAGATTATAAGAGAGGCCAATAAAAGAAAGAGCAGCTTAAAATCCAAAAAGGGCAAATATGAAAAGGCCTTGTTCAGGAAAGACCTAAGCATAGAGAATAAGAAAAAGGAGCTTGCAAACAACCTCCATGAGCTTGTAATAAGCACTTTGTCAGTAAACGCAAAAAAGGTTAATAATAAGGCATTAAGTAAGTTCAAGGAAAATATTCCATTGATGAGAGTGATAATATATAAGATAAAATCCATTAATAATTACCTTGAAGAAAGCTTTTTGCGCGATTTGGGGATAATAAAAAAATCGTTGATTGTCAAAGCGATCAAATCAAAAAACCCGGTAAAATATCTTGAAAAAACCGGCAAAGTGCTGTCAAAAAAAGACATAGGCAGGATAGAACATGCTGTCTATGAGCTGATGCAGGAAATTATATTTTTCGACAAGAAGATTTTGAAAGATTATAAGAAAAAAGAAGTCAAGGTTATAGGGGCAGAAAAGCTTGGAATAAAGGACCTGGAAAAAATACTCAAGGCCCAAAGCGAGCTTTTAGATGCTCTGGAAGCAAAAATACCTCCTGGCAAAAAGGTAAAGGCAAAGCTGTTTGGAAAGGAAGTATTCAACAAATGGGTTCCAATGGTATTTGCTTTATTGTCAGGATTTGAGGCAGAATACGAAAAAGAAAAGCTGATATTTTCAAAAATCAAAAAGAATGACAGGTTAAGGAAGAGAATTGAAAATAAAATAAAGCATGTTGTTAATGAAAAAGAGAGTGTCTTAAAGATAAAGGAAAAAAGGGCATTGGCAATGAAAAGCTTTAAAGTAAGTGATGATTACAGGCAGACACTCCATGAATATGTATCAGCAGCGAGTTTGTGAGGAAAGTGCTTATTGAACAATTAGACGGAACAGGAAAAATGGAAAAAACAAAGGAGGAGAACACAATAATCTTAGACTTTTTGCCGAACGGCTATCCGTTTGACGAAAGACCTATGTATATGAAGACTCCGATAGCGCAAGCTATTGGAAAAGAGCATTTTGTTTTGCTGGAATTAGTGCCAAAGAAAGGAGTACATTTGAACCTGTATGAAGAAGTCTATATTGGTGAAGGCAAAAGGGACAAGGTGCATCATATTGTCGGCAAGATTCCATTGTCAAAATTAACAAGAACAGCTAACTCAGAACTGGAATTTGCTATAAAGGATATTGTAAAAAAGAATGAGAAAAGGTTTGTAGGTTTCTTTAATGATGCAAGACCTTTAAGCACAAGAATGCACCAGATAGAGCTGCTTCCCGGTGTTGGAAAAAAGCATATGTGGGAAATAATAAACGCAAGGGAAGAAAAACCATTTGAGAACTTTGATGATTTAAAGAAAAGGGTAAAATTAATCCCTGATCCTGAGAAATTAATAGTCAGGAGAATAATGGAAGAAATGGAAGGAACAGAAAAGCATAGATTGTTTGTTGATATTCTTTAGGTGCACTATCAGTATTTTTAAGTTCGTAACTCCTTTCGATTACTACTTTTAAGAAGTTACAGTATAGGAAGGTTTTTAAACAGGAATTCACATACAATAATCATAATGGTAACAACAGATGAAATAAAAACCGAATTGGATAGAATAGTAGAAGGTGTTGATATACCTGAAGCAGATATTGTGCCAGATGAAGGGCCAATTGTTGAAGTTGATCTATCAAAGTTTTTTGGGAGAACCCCTACAAAAGCAAAAATAAGCCAAGGACAAAATATGTCTAGTATTCTGGAAGATGCTTCAGATGGTGGGATAACAAAAACCCAAATGATTACTAGTTATACCCGAATCCATGCTCAAAGATTTATCAACTTTTTTGAAAATCACGGTTTAGCATATAATTCTGAAAATAATAAGCATACAAAATATCATCCAACTGGTTTTTACGAAGATCTTGAAAAACACTTTGGTGGTGCAATAGAATATGCATTTGATGCAATGATTAACCCAAATCAGAGAGTTCAGAATCTAAGAGAATTGGAGATATTAATTGAAACTACAAAAAAACGAGTATCAGCTAGCTATGCTCGTACTGAATTAGGTGTAGGATCTCATAAAGCTGCTAGAGAACTTTTGCAAGGTTTAGAAGGCAGGGGTTACCTAACTGCAAAAGAAACAAGAAAAGGAACTTATTACAGAGTAACAAGAAAAGGTAGAAACCAAGTTAAACAGATCAGAGAAGTAATAGATAGACTTGAAGTCATGGTAGAATATGTAAGTGGTTTAAGTGATGAAGAATACCAAACTGCGATAGAAATGATGCATAACCCTGAATCGAATTCTCCGAGAATGAGAAATGTGAATATTTTACGCTTGTTAGCTAATAAAAAAAGAACAGCAAATGGTATTAGAAGTAATACAGATTCAGGATATGCAAGAACAGGAAGATCACTAGCTAATCTGGAACGTGCTGATAGAGTTGATAAAGCGCCCTATAGGAACGGATTTTTATATCAAATAACAGATGAAGGTAAAGAATTTCTTAATAATGTAGACAGAACAGTAAATCTTCTCTCCTAAGAATAATTCTCACTAAAATCCCTAAAAAAAGTAATTAAGAGTGACAAAGCAATGGGACCTATGAAAATTCCTGTAAGGCCAAATAGATTAATTCCCCCTATTATCCCTACCAAAACAGTAAGGGGATGTACATCAGCTCTGCCGCCTATAATCTTTAGCCTCAATATATTATCTGATGCGCTTATTATAAGGATGCCGTACAAAAGCAGCCCTACGCCCATGCCCATTCCCCAATAGGAATTAGCTATTATTCCATTGGCAAGCAACAATAATGAAGCAGGGATCCAGATAATGGTGGGCCCCATCAATGGCAGCAAAGCGAAAATTGACATTACAACGCCCCAGAAAATTGCAGATTCAATCCCAAAAATATAAAATCCTATGGCTCCTAAAACGCCCTGGACTATTGCCACAATTATATGGGCATAGATAACAGAGTAAGTAACACGGTCAAACTGGTCTACGAGCTTATTGGAATATTTTTTGTTTAGAGGCAGCATCTTTATAACATTGTCCATCAATTTTTTGCCGTCCTTGAACAAAAAGAAAGATATAAACAAAGCCAATACTACTCCAACAATGATATTTGGTATTCTTACAACAATATGTGCAGCAAATTCTGTTATTTTCTTAAATGTCGCATCCACTATTTTGTCAAAATTGAAATATCCTGAATCGCTGACAAAATTAACTGTATTGCACTTAGCGCTGTTCACATTTTCGCAGCTTATATCGAAAAAACCCTTCCCTACAACATTTTCATTTGCATAATTATAAATGTTTGATGTTTGCTTTGGTATCTGCGACGCTACAAAAACAAAAGGCATGAGAAATATCACCACTATTAAAATAAGAGTTATCATGATAGATATGCTTTCGCGCTTTAATGAGCTTTTAATTTTTTTGTATACTGGGTAGAATATATATGTCAGTATGATGCTTACCAGAAATATAATAAGCAAAGGCTTAAGCAAGAGATAAAATAATACCATTGCCGCTATGAAAAACAGCAACTGCATATTGGCAATGTTTGTGCTTTTAATTTTGCTCACTCGCTGAATTTTGAATACAGTGCAGCTATTAAAATAATAGCTGATCCAATTAAGATATGAGATATTCCCGGGCTTATTTTAGGGTATAACTCATTAATATACAATGCAATTCCTATGCCTAAAACACCTAGGCCAGCTGAAAAAAGAATGATTGTTGTCAGTAACTTTCTTATTTTTCTGCCAAGGTTTGACAGGCTTTTTATCCATATTATTAAATGCTCAGCTTCCTGAGCAGCGACAGAAATTAAACTTTGCACTGAATTTTCCATAAACTGGTTAAGTATTGTTTTGAAAGTTATCTTTTCCCCTTTTACTTCTTTTGCTGTCTTTTTTGCCATAACATGCCCTCTTTTATTAAGATATTATTCAATTACCAATATATTATTTAAATTTATTGGATTAGATTATTAATAATTCCTAAAAAACAATAAATTTATAAATAACATTCCACTATTTCTTTTTTTTAATATGTTGTTAAAGAAGAATGCTAAGCTTGTTCTTGAAGATGGCTCTGTTTTCTACGGGTGCTCATTCGCTTCAGAAAAGTCTGTTTCAGGAGAGATAGTTTTTTCCACAGGCATGGTTGGCTATCCTGAAAGCTTAACTGACCCAAGCTATAAAGGCCAGATTTTATGCTTAACTTATCCGCTAATAGGCAATTATGGCGTTCCTTCTGATGAAAAAGACCAGTTTAATTTAAAAAAACACTTTGAATCAAATAAGATACATATACAGGGCTTAGTAATATCAGATTATTCTTTTGAGCATTCCCACTGGAACGCTAAAAAAAGCCTTGCTGAATGGCTAAAGGAAAACGATATTCCTGGGATATTTGATGTTGATACCAGAGAGCTTACTAAAAAAATAAGGGAAAAAGGCGCTATGCTCGGAAAGATAATAATCAATGATAAAGATGTTAAATTGTATAATCCAAATAAAGATGATTTGGTAAAGCAGGTTACAATTAAAAATCCAGTAACTTATGGTAAGGAATCTAAAAAAATAATTTTAATTGACTGCGGTGTAAAAAACAACATTATCAGGAATTTATTGAAAAGAAAATTGACGGTAATAAGAGTTCCTTATGACTATGATTTCTTTAAGTTCGATTTTGACGGAATTGTTGTAAGCAACGGTCCTGGAGACCCTAAGATGTGCAAAAAAACCATTGCTAATATAAGGAAGGCAATTGATAAGGAAATACCTATTTTTGGTATATGTCTGGGAAATCAACTGCTTGCATTATCTGCTGGTGCTGATACTTACAAACTGAAATACGGCCACAGGAGCCAGAACCAGCCTTGCCTGCTGAAAGATACAAAAAGGTGCTTCATAACAACCCAAAACCATGGCTTTGCTGTCGATACAGATACTTTGCCTTCTGGCTGGAAGCCATTATTTACAAACATTAATGATTATACGAACGAAGGCATTAAACACAAAACAAAGCCTTTCTTTTCTTCGCAGTTTCATCCGGAAGCAACACCCGGTCCTGCGGATACTGAGTTTTTGTTTGATGATTTTGTTAAGATGATGAAAAATAAAAATGAATAAACCAAAGAAAGTTTTAGTGCTTGGGTCAGGAAGTTTGAAAATTGGAGAGGCAGGAGAATTTGACTACTCTGGCAGCCAGTGCTTAAAGGCCTTAAGGGAAGAAGGAATAAAAACAATTCTTGTAAATCCAAACATAGCTACTATACAAACATCAAAGGGCATGGCAGACAAGATATATTTTCTTCCGGTTACACCATATTTTGTCGAACAGGTAATTAAAAAAGAAAAACCAGACAGCATAATGCTTGCTTTCGGAGGACAAACAGCCTTAAATTGCGGAGTTGAACTGTATAATAATAAAATTTTAAAAAAATACAATGTGAAAGTTTTGGGAACATCGGTAGAGGTAATAAAAGAAACAGAAGACCGGCATTTATTTAAGAAAAAATTATCTGAGATTGATGTTAAAGTTCCTGAAAGCAAAGCTGTTGCAAGCATAAATGAAGGATTAAAAGCTGCCAAAAAAATAAAATATCCGGTCATGGCCAGGATTGCTTATGCTCTTGGAGGGCAAGGTTCTGGAATAGCTTACAATGAAAAAGAGCTAAAAGAAATTTTATCAAGGGCTTTTTCTTATTCAAATCAGGTATTAATTGAGAAATACCTTGGCGGGTGGAAGGAAATAGAATATGAAGTTGTTAGAGATTCTTATGATAATTGCATTACTGTCTGCAATATGGAAAACTTTGATCCAATGGGAATACATACCGGAGAAAGCATTGTTGTTGCACCCAGCCAAACATTAACCAACAATGAATATCACAAGTTAAGGGAGATTGCAATAAGAGTGATTAGGCACTTAGGCATTGTTGGAGAATGTAATATACAATATGCTTTGAATCCTGAATCTGAAGAATATAGAGTAATAGAAGTCAATGCCAGGTTAAGCAGAAGCTCTGCTTTAGCTTCAAAAGCAACTGGATATCCTTTAGCCTTTATTGCTGCTAAACTTGGTTTGGGTTATTCTTTGACAGAGATTGAAAACTCAATAACAAAAACAACAAAAGCGTGTTTTGAGCCTGCATTGGATTATATTGTAATTAAAATTCCAAGATGGGATCTGGAGAAGTTCAAAAAAGTAAGCTTCCAGATTGGCTCAGAAATGAAATCTGTTGGAGAGGTAATGGCCATTGGAAGGAAATTTGAAGAAGTTCTGCAAAAAGCATTAAGGATGCTTGGAATGGGATTCCATGGCTTAGTATGCAACAGCACTAAGTTAGATAATAATATCAATTCTGAATTAAAGAATCCTACTGACAAAAGAATAATAACAATAGCAGAAGCAATTAAACATGGCTACTCCATTGATAAGATTCATTCCTTATCCAAAATAGACAAGTGGTTTTTATACAAAATAAAAAATGTTGTTGAAACAGAAAAAGAAATTAAAAAATACAATATCAACAGTGTCCCAAAAGAATTGTTAAGGTATGCAAAACAACAAGGTTATTCTGATTTTCAGATTTCGAGGTTGCTGTCTGACAGCAAAGATGCTGGGAAATTAAAAAATTCCGGCGCCAACTCTGTAGGCTATGAGAAAAATATGCTGGCTGTAAGGGAACTGAGGAAAAAATACAACATACTGCCTTATGTAAAGCAGATTGACACGCTGGCAGCAGAATATCCTGCAAAAACAAATTATCTTTATTTGACATATAATGGCAGCAGAGATGATATTAGATTTAATAACAAAAATTCTGTTGTTGTTTTGGGTTCTGGTGCTTATAGGATTGGAAGCTCTGTAGAATTTGACTGGTGCTGTGTCAATACTGTTTTAACATTGAAGAAGCTTGATTACAAAACAATAATGATAAACTATAATCCAGAAACAGTTAGTACAGATTATGATGTTTGTGACAGGCTTTATTTTGAAGAGATGTCATTTGAAAGAGTATTGGATATTTACGAAAAAGAAAATCCTTTGGGAATTATATTGTCTATGGGCGGCCAAATACCCAATAACCTTGCAATGAGGATGTTTAGGCAGAAAGTTAATGTCTTAGGTACAAGCCCTTTAAGCATAGACAATGCAGAAGACAGGCATAAATTTTCAAATTTGTGCGACAAACTGGAGATAGACCAGCCGGAATGGATACAGGCAGATACGATAAATGATGCTTTAAAGTTCGCTAATCGCGTTCAATATCCTGTTTTGATAAGGCCGAGCTATGTTCTTTCCGGAGCTGCAATGTCTGTAGCCTTTAATGACAAAGATTTAAGGAAATATCTGGAGAAAGCGACAGAGGTAAGCAAAGAACACCCGGTTGTTATAAGCAAATTTATTACAAATGCAAAAGAAATAGAAATAGATGCAGTTGCTTATAATGGCAAAATTTTCATTTACGCTATTTCAGAGCATGTTGAAAATGCCGGAGTGCATTCTGGAGATGCAACTATGGTATTGCCTCCGCAGTTTACTTACATAGAGACAATAAGGAAAATAAAAGAAATTGCAAAGAAAATTGCATTTGCATTATCAATTATGGGCCCCTTTAATATACAATTCATAGCAAAGAGCAATGAGATAAAGGTCATTGAATGTAATTTAAGAAGTTCAAGGAGCTTTCCTTTTGTGTCAAAAGTCACTAAATATAATTTCATAGATAAAGCAACTAAAGCAATGCTTGGATTTGAGGAAAAGGGCAAGTATAATACCATTGATCTGGATTATGTTGGTGTAAAAGCGCCGCAGTTTTCCTTTTCACGTTTGCATGGCGCAGATCCTGTTTTAGGCGTAGAAATGGCTTCTACTGGAGAAGTTGCTTGTTTGGGAGAGAATATCAATGAAGCTTACCTAAAATCTCTTATGTCGGTTGGCTATGTCCTGCCCAAGAAAAATATAATGCTCTCAACAGGCCCTGTAAAAAGCAAATCTTATTTATTAGAAGGCATAAGGAAACTTGAGCAGCTTGGCTTTGATTTGTATGCGACTAAGGGGACAAGTGATTTCTACAAAAAAAACGGAATAAATACGAAAATATTGCACTGGCCCCTGGAAAAGAAAGAGCCGAATGTCATGACTTACCTCAAGGAAAGGAAAATTGACCTGGTCATCAATATACCTAAGAGCGTTGAAGAAGAAGAACTGGAAAATGATTATCTGATAAGGAGGCGTGCAGTAGATTATAATATTCCTTTATTGACAAATCCGCAGAATACTAAGCTGTTTATTGAGTCTATTGCTAAATTAAAAATGGAGGATTTGGAGATTAAGGATTGGGAAGGGTATGAGTGATTTTATTCAAAACTACTAAACATCAAAACCTTTTCTCCTTAATACATCTTTTAGAACCTGGCTTTCGCGGACGAGTTTTCCGTTTACACGACTATATGTATCCCAGTCAATTGCTCTATTGCCTTCCTCTAAACCAAGCCGGTTGCAAGCTGCATTGTACGTTTTTATGAATTGTTCTGGATTCAATCTGACTACCATCTCAATAGTATGATACCATATATCCTGTGGGATTTT
>CAYXMT010000006.1:0-36062 GCA_964466175.1 uncultured Methanosarcinales archaeon
ACTTCAAACAAAGTTCTAAACCAATCTTATAGCCACCAACGCCTTCAACAGAACAAGTTTCCTTAACAAGATTCTTTAATTTCCCTAAATCAGAAACATCACAAGAAGGTATTATTGATTTATTTAATTTTATTATTTGAGTCATCATATTATTGTTTTTTATTATTATTTTTCATTGATTGATTATTAATCATTTTTTGTATTTTTTATTGAGTTTTTAATTATTGTAAATTTTATTATCGTATTATTTTTATTATTAATTTTTTGAATTGTTTTTGTCATTGTTTTTTTATTATTGAACATTTTTTCATTGAATAATCATTCTCATTTATTTTGCTCTAAATAAGCTAATACCTCATCATATTTGCCATCATCAATCAAATTTTTACCCTTCATGTACTCCAATAATTCTTTTAATGTAATCAAGGAGTGCAATTTAACATTTTCCTTAGCTAAAGCTTCTACACCACCTTGACCCCTGTCCAAAACAATAAGAACATCTTCTACAACACCTTCAGAATGCTTTATCCCTTCAATAAATTTTATTTTAGAGTATGCATTAGTTGCCATGTCATCTATTAAAATAACTTTTGCGTCTTTTTCCAATACACCTTCAATTTGCTCTCCCCTGCCATAACTCTTAGGCCTTTTCCTAACATAGATCATAGGTATTTTTGTTTTCAGGGAAATAGCTGTAGCTAAAGGTATTCCAGCTGTTTCAGCTCCTGCCACAACTTCTGGCTTTAATTTCTTTACCACTTTAACAAGCTCTTCTGACACAACGCCCATAGCATCAGGATAAGAAGGCAAAATCCTTAAATCAACATAGATAGGGCTTACTAAACCAGAAGCTAGTGTAAATTCCCCAAATTTTACCACATTTATATCTGCAAGTGCTTTTGCTATTTTTTCATTCATTATATAAAACCTCTTTTGCCCTTATATTATTAATTTTTCCATTATGTAGGACAATATTCCCATTCACTATAGTCATAATCGGCCATCCTTTCAATTTCCAGCCATTAAATGGGCTCCATTTGCATTTTGTAAACAACTCATCATTCTTAACCTCTTTTTCTAAATCCATATCAATAATGGCCAGATCAGCGTCAAAACCTTCTTTAATAAAGCCTTTATTTTTTATTTTGAATATTTTTACAGGATTTTCGCAGCATAACTGAACAAGTTTATTTAGCGTCAATTTTTTTTCATTTACTGAATTTAGTAATAATGGCAACATTGTATCGCATCCAGGAACCCCATATGGATAATTTGGATCTAGCTTCTCTTCTTTAGTATGGGGTGCATGGTCTGTTGCTATTGTATCAACTTCCCCATTATGTATTCCTTCCCACAGTGCTTTCTGGTCTTTTTCTGTCTTTAAGCTTGGCTTCATTTCCCCAAGACTTCCCAGGTCATTCACATTTTTTGCAGTAAGAAACAAATGATGAGGAGTTACCTCAACATAAACCTTGTTTTTTATTGCATCTTTTTTTGCATAATGAAGTTCTTCTTTTGAGCTAACATGACACAGGTACAAATGATTATCTGCATGCTGTACCAATTCCAATGCTTTCAGAACATGCTCGTTTTCTGCATGCACCGCGATTGTTTTATTGCTTGAAAATATTTTTTTTAATACCTTCTCATTGTTTAATATCAAATCTCCAGTAGTATAATCCATATAAATCTTAACTGCAGCCACACCTTTTACTTTCTCAATCTCAGCTATATTATCATTAGTTGAGCCGAAATAAAGGCCGAAATTAACAACACTTTTTTTCGCAAGTTTTCTCTTTTCATCCAAACGCTGCAAATTAGTAGTAGCTGGTTTTGTGTTAGGCATATCCAGGAAGGTAGTAATGCCTCCAGCTGCTGCGGCCATGCTTCCTGTAAGAAAATCCTCTTTTTGAGTAAGCCCTGGCTCGCGAAAATGAACATGCGAATCAATCAGTCCGGGAATTATAATTTTATCTTTTGCATCAATTATTTCATCAGCTTTCAACTCCTGAGAAGTTATTTTTGCAATCTTATTGTTTTTAATGAAAATGTTTTTTTTAATTAAAGCTTTGTTTCTGTATATTTTCCCGTTTTTTATTAAGAGTGTCATTTTTAGTTATTACAGATGTGTTGAATGATATTCTTCAATTGTAACTTTCTTACATGATTTAATCCTAGCAAATTTTCCGAACTCTGTCATTTTATTGAGTTGCTTTAAATTAAAGACAGGACCATCAATGCATACAATTTTGTCATTAATCATACATTTCCCGCAAATTCCAAAAGCACACGACATATATCTTTCTAATGATGCTTCACATTCAATATTAAATTTATTGCATAGTTCCAGAACTTTCTTCATCATTATTTCAGGGCCGCAGGTATAAACTATGCTAATTTTATTTTTTTCATTGTTCTTTAACAATTCCTTAAGAACCTCTGTTGTAAAGCCCTTTCTTCCATGGCTTCCATCATCTGTTGTTAGGATTATTTTTTTATTTTTGCATCTCTTTAAATAAATCAAATAATCCTTTGTTCTTGCACCATAGATTATTGTTGGGTTTTTTAGCTTGTCGATCAGGGTGCTTACTGAGGATATTCCAATTCCTCCAGCAACAACGCATGCGTTGCTTTTTATTGAAAAGGAATTTCCATAAGGTCCAAATAAGCCAATCTTATCATTAACTTTTAGCTTGTCAAAGGTGTTGCTAAACTTTCCTATTGCTATAGACGTAAATCCGAGCTCTGTTTTGTTGCAATAGGAAACTGCATAAGGCTTTGAGTCTATGCCCGGAATCCAAATCATATAAAATTGTCCTGGCTTAATATTTTCTTTATGCTTGACAAAAATTGTTTTTTGGTCTTTGCCTTCCCTAATAACTTCGGAGATTGGTAAAACTTTGGGCATATCTGATTTCATTAATTCATTATATTGCATTTTTCATTAATTTTAATCTTAATCAAATAATTCTAATTGTGTTTCTGAACTTCATTGTTTATTTATGCGCGCAGCCTCTTATCTCATCCAGATTTTTTATTTTGTTTTTTCTCATCCATGATTCCATTTCCTTGCATACCTTTTTGAATATGTCCATGCCCCTATAATAAATTCCGGAGCCTATTCCAATACCTGTTGCACCTGCCATTATCATTTCTATTGCATCCTTTCCATAAGTTACACCGCCAGTCCCTATGATTGGTATCTTTACTGTTTCATAGATATCATATACACACCTGACAGCAATTGGCTTTAATGCAGGTCCTGACATGCCTCCAATTTTATTTGCAAGTATTGGTTTTCTAGCATCTATATCAATGACCATTGCAGTTACTGTATTAATTGCAGTTATTGCATCTGCGCCTGCTCTTTCAGCAGCATGCGCTATTTCTTTTATGTCATGGACATTAGGGCTCAGTTTTGCAGTAACAGGGATTTTTCCGGTATTTTTCTTGACTTCCTTGGTAACTTTAGCTGTCAGCTCAGGATCTGCATGATAGGGCTTCCCATATTCCATATGAGGGCAGGAAATATCAATCTCAATCATTGCCGGCTTTAGCCTGGCCATTTTTTTTGCTACCTGGCCAAACTGCTCAATCTTATAGCCATAAATACTCCCTATAACCGGGATTTTTAAGTCATCTAGTCTCTTAAACTCCTTAACTGCATTGTCTATTCCTTGTCCGGGCAATCCAACTGCATTTAAGAAAACATCATCCTGGCCAAACATAGTTGGATTTTTATTTCCAATTCTTTCCTCATGGCACAATGATTTTAAAGTTGCGGCTCCGGCTCCTGCTCTGCCAACTCTCTCAACACAATCTTTAGTTACTCCAAGAATTCCAGAAGCCAAAACAGTAGGATTGCGTAGCTCCACCCCGCATATATTGGTTCTTAACATTTTTACAAAAGCGATATATCCTCTTTATCCATGATTCTCTCGCAGTAATGGCATCTTACTTTCAATGGGTCTTTACTAAGAACATAGAACTTTGTCATCACTTTTTCATTATTCGTAACGCAATTTGGATTAGAACATTTGACTATCTTCTTGATTGTTGAAGGTATTGCTACTTTTATTTTCTCTTTCACATCATAATTCTTTATGATATTCACTGTAGCATTAGGAGCTATTAAAGCAATCTTATCGACTTCTTCTTTTGTTAAGTCTTTGCCGCTGATTTTTATTATGCCTTTTTTCCCGGTAGATTTACTGGTAAGGTTTGTTGCTACCGAGATAATTCCCCTTAGTCCCTTAAGATCAAGAATATCGACTACTTTAAAAGCCGCATTGCCAGGTATATGGTCTATTACGCTTCCTTCCTTTATTGCTGAAACACTTAACTCCTTTTTCATTTTTTATTCATTAGTTCTATGATTGATTTTGCGTCATTGTTTTTTTATTGTATGTTTTTTATCATTATTTTATCTTACCTAAAACTAAAGCAAGCAGGGCTTTCCTGACAGGTATTCCATTTGCAGCCTGCTCAAAGTAAACTGCATGCTCCGTCTCATCCAGGCTTGGGTCTATTTCTCCTACCCTAGGTAAAGGATGCATTATCTTAAGATCTTTTTTTATGTGCGGCAATAAACCTGTATCCAGCTTGTAAACCCCTTTGTATTTTTCATACTCTACAGGATCAGGAAACCTTTCTTTTTGTATTCTCGTATCATAAAGTATATCCAGCTTTTTGCTCACTTTCAGTAAATTTGACTCCAAAGTAAATTTTATTTTCTTTTCTTTCAGATCATCAAGATATGTCTGCGGCATCTGCAATGCTGGAGGCGCTATAAAGTAAAAATTAGGATTAAAATGAGACAAAGCAATTGTAAGGCTATGTACAGTTCTTCCGTATTTTAAATCCCCTAAAAATCCTATGTTTAAGCCATCAAGTTTTCCCTTTACTTTTTGTATTGTATAAAGGTCAAGCATTGTCTGCGTTGGATGCTGGTTTGCGCCATCGCCTGCATTAATTACCGGCTTCGAGGATGCTTCTGCAGCAAGTCTTGCAGCACCTTCCAAAGGATGTCTTATTGCTATTACATCAGAATAAGCCTCGGCCATTTTTATAGTGTCCCATAAGCTTTCTCCTTTTTTTACTGAAGTTATTGCTGTATTCGCAAAGCCCATTACCTTGCCATTTAACTGTTCCATAGCAGATATGAAGCTTAGTCTTGTCCTGGTTGAAGGCTCAAAGAACAAAGTGGATAGTATCTTGTCTTTAAGCAAATCCGGCTTAGAACTTTTTTCCATTAATTTTGCAATCTTCAAAATATGAAGCAATTCTTGTTTTGAGAAGTCATGGATCGAGATTACATCTCTATTCTTGAAGTTCATATTAAAAAAATAATACTCTAGTTCACATTTATAAATTTTATGTTTTCCAGTATACACTATTGGTCAGACTAAGGCAGAAAAATTGAAAAGAAATGTCTATACCGAAGCCATCAGTACCAGATTAAGGAAGAATAAAGGGTTTATAAATTTGTTGGTTTTATTGTAACTCTTACCTCAAACTCTCAAAATACTCCTTAACCCTGTCAACTATAGATTTCAAATAAAACTTCTCAATCTTCTCTTCAAATATCACACTCAAATCCTCAAATTCAGTTATTCTATAAGCATTTTTTACCTTCTCAACTAAAAATATATCTCTTAAGCGTTTGATTTGCCTTCTTATGTTTGACGAAGCGATTCCATGTAAAGCAAGTTTCTGTTTTTTTCTTGAATCAATAACTTCCTTCTCAATTTCTTCTGAGCTAAGCAGTTTTTTCTGCTTTTTAGCCCTTAACAAAACATACAGAATATCAACAATAACATCCCTTGAATCTCCTGGCTGCAACAACCCAATAGATAAACATAGCTTCCTTACTAACTCCCTCTCAGAAAGCTTAGAAGGCTTTTCATATCTCCTCAATGTAATTTCTGATAATGGTATTTCCCTGGAAATTGTTTTTGCCATTAAAATCTTTAAGAATTAAGTGATATATATAGGTTTTGATTAAGATCTGATGTAATTTTTTATCCATCAATTAAACAAAAAACAAAACATATTTATAATCACGATGTACTAGTAATTAAAATGGCGCAATTACAAACTCCTTCACCAAAACCTCATCCTGGACTTTTTCATAAAAATGCCCCTCAACAACCAGATATGAAATCCTTTTCAGAAGACATGAGCAACCTGAACAGAAGATTAAGGCTTGTTGAGGAAACTTCCACTAATATAAGAAGGGCTTTGCAGGTTACAGAGCAGAATATGCTCAGCAAAAACAAGACATTCTCCACAGATGTGAGGACTATAACATCAGACATAAGCGATATAAAAAAAGAAATTGCTGAAATAAAGGAAAAAATACTTGATCTGATAAAAGAATTAAAAGAAGCTGCTAAGAGAGATGAAGTAAAAGTCCTGGAAAAATACATAAATTTGTGGAATCCTGTCAAGTTTGTTACGCAAAATGAAGTAGAAGAGATAGTTAAAGAATTTATTAAAAAAGAAAAAAAGAATACATCAAAACAGCAATAATAATAAGATTAAATAGAAAACTTTATATACATTTTTCAAATAAATACTTACCATAAAAAGAGGTGTATAATGGTATTCGGTTTTGGAAAAAAGAAAGAACAACAGGGACAGGCAGCTCCTGGACTGCCTATTGACCAGGTTACAGCCTTAAAGCAAAGAGGCATGAGCAATGACCAGATAATCCCGGAGATGGAAAAGCAAGGCTATAATTCTTCCCAGATTTTTGATGCACTAAACCAAGTAAGTCTAAGCAATCCACCTTCAGAACAGCCTCCAGATATGGCTCAGCCAGATGCTCTTCCTCCTCAAGATTTTCCGCAACAACAGCCATTGCCTGAACATCCTCCACTTCAGCCTCAAATAGACAAGGACAAGATTGAGGAAATTGCTGAAGCTATAATAGATGAAAAATGGAAGGAATTTGAAGAAGATGTCAAGGTAATAATTGACTGGAAGGAAAAAACAGAGGCAAAAATCAACCAATTTGAGCAGCAGATAAAAGACCTGACAAGCAGCTTAAACACCCTGCATAAAAGCGTGATGGGCAAGATTACTGACTACGATAAAAACATAACAGATGTAGGTGTAGAAATAAAGGCCATGGAAAAGGTTTTTCAGAAAGTTCTTCCAAGTCTTACAGAGAATGTTAACAAGCTTGACAGAATGACAAAGAGTTCTAAGTTAAAGAAGTAGTTACATCTGCCTGGAAGCTAATAATCCCACGGTAAAGACTGCTATAACCAAAATAAGAACCATGCCAAGAAAATTTGGGTGAAATATCACTGTAGAGACTTCGCCAAAGTCTTCCCCTCTTTCCGGAACTTTAATGTTCTCTCTTACTACTGATAATGTCCCCACAACAAGAGAAATTATCAAAATAACAAGTACAATCGATTTTAGTCCGGGAAGCGATTCAATACTGGCATTGCCAAACATGCCCGAAGCAATCGATATAATTACAATAAGAATCAACACCACAGCAAAAACCGGAGCAATTTGTTTAACAATTAATGTAGCTATGGGCGAAATTATAGTAAAAACAGCTATTACCAACCCAATCAGTATGCTAACGAACTGGTTTTGCCCAAATACTCTTGTATAAAGCAAAAGAGCGTAAACTACAAGCCAAACAAAAAGAAATACAAAAATAACAGAAAAACTTTCTAATGCAGTAACATCAAGAAATGTTGCCATTTTTCATTTTTTTCCGCCGAACAATTCACCGATGTTAAAACCTAGCCTTTTGGCAGCTCCTCCTGCACCTTCTGCTTCTCCTCCACCTGTGACAAATGCTATGATAATTCCGAACACAAGAAGCATTATGACTATAGCCAGGATATCTGAACCAAAAATGCTGTCCAGCCAGTCTATAAAGCCTGTACTCCACCATCCAGCAGAGCTTCCGAATATAAACACTAATACAACTATTGAAAAGATTCCAACCCATCCAGGAGCTGTCATTCCTAACATAATTCTATCATGTGCAAATACACCAATTAATATCATCAATGATATAACTGCCACAATAACCAATGAAACAGATGGCAAAGCTGAGTTTATAATCTGAACAGGGTCGTAGCCAGCTGGGAAATTCCCAGTTACATGAGGTATAACGACCAATAACGCAAATATCAGGGCTACAGCCACATTCATATTCCTTTTCCCTTCACCCATAATCTTGGTTTTGTCAAGAATTGAAAATATTACTGTAAATATCAATAAAAAAGGCAGTAAAACATCCACAAAACCAACTCGTTCTAGTGATATAAAAAAATTCTCAAATTGTAAGCTGTTAGCCATTTTGTTTACCTCACATTTATTACTTAGTCACTGTTATTTTAATCATTATTGAGCCTAGACTTTTTAAGCTTTATGATTTTGGTTCGGTTTTTCCGGTTATTTTCTCCTGTGTTACATAAACTATGAATAAAACTATCAAAATCAGTAATAATGCTGACCCGACAAATTCACCTCTATTCGTGCCACTCAAAAAGCCAAATATATCCTGCGTTAGGTTCAGAGCATCAAGGAAAATAAATACCAAAACAAGAAATACTATAATCATAAACGTTGTTTTCCATCCTCCTTCCAAAAAAACACCGTGAGGCTCTTCCTTAAAAAATGATCCTACCAGGAGCAAGAAAAGCACTATTAAAAACAGCAAAACAACGAATTTTGAAGATACTTCTGTTATTACCTCCACAAGCTCTGAAGATGCTACCACAAGAAAACCTATTACAAACGCAGCTGCTGAGTTAAGGTTTTTCTTTGTATATTCTTTGCCCTCTATTTTCTCCATGCCAAAAACTTTTGTTCTTTCCAAAAGCGCAAAAACAATAGTAAAGACAAGAAGGAACGGTAATACTACATCAAAAACACCTATATCGGCAAAAAAGTTTATTATTTCTCTAAATGGAGTCGCCATCTTTTTATTAACTCATGAGGAAGATAATATATAAATGTTTCGATAATACAAAATATAGGTCTTTGCCTAATTTAGGGGAGGTGGGTGGGCAGAATCACGTTAAATCTGCAATCAAAATGGTGCGTGTTGTTCACAAAATATTTCTAAAAAAATTATATCATGGTAGCCCGTTTTGGCTTCAGTTCCGCTCTGGCAAAGCCCATCAAATCAAAAAGCTTTATAAAACTACGAAAATTACAGATTTTATATGTTAAACAAGAAAGAATTCAAGAAAATAAGGAAAGAAATATCAGATTCTGATGCTAAGAGAGAATCAACAATACAGCAATCAAGAGAAATAATAAGCCTCTCTAAAAGGATTATTTATGCTCTGCACAGAAACGATATTAAATCTGCATCTTCATACGTAAAGGATATTGAAAAAAAGAAGGCTACTCTTGAACATGTATCGCTTGATACAAACATAAACCAGACAGCTTTGCAGGAATATGCTGAAGCTTTGTGTTATTACCATTATATTAAAGATAAAAAAATACCTACAAAAGATTCTCTAAAGATCAGTAATGAGAGCTATTTAATGGGCCTATGCGACTTAACTGGTGAGCTTGTAAGAAAAGCTGTAAATGAAGTAATAAATAAAAATTTCAAGAAAGCATTTGAAATCAAGAATCTGGTTGAGGAAATATACGGGGAATTTCTTGAATTCAATCTTAGGAACGGAGAATTAAGAAGGAAATCAGACCAGATTAAATGGAATCTGAAAAAACTGGAAGATGTTGTTTTTGAATTAAAACTAAAAGGAAAATTATAATGAATCTCAAAAGAACAAATACTTGTGGAGAATTAGAAAAAAAAGACATCAAAAAGGAAGTAGTTCTTTCTGGCTGGACACAATCATCTCGCGACCACGGCAGTATAATATTCATTGATTTAAGGGACAGGTACGGCCTTACACAGATAGTTTTTGACCCGGAGCACGATAAAAAAACGCATAAAGAAGCCGGGGCATTAAGAAGGGAAGATGTTATCACAGTAAAAGGCACAGTAAGAGCCAGAGGTAAAGGCCTGGAAAATCCAAAGTTAAAGACCGGAGAAATAGAAGTTCTTGTAAATGATATTGAAATCTTAAGTAAAGCTGATACTCCTGCATTGGAAATAGATGACCGAATTGAAGCCAATGAAGAGACCAGATTAAAATATCGTTATCTTGACCTACGCAGGCCAATAATGCAGAGGCATTTGCAGATAAGGCACAATGCTGCTATGGCTGCCAGAGAGTATCTAAATAAAAACAGTTTTCTTGAAATTGAAACACCTTTACTAGTCAGGGCAACACCTGAGGGAGCTAGAGACTATATTGTCCCTTCCAGAACAAACCCCGGAAAATTTTATGCATTACCTCAAAGCCCACAAATTTACAAACAGCTTTTGATGGTCTCTGGATGCGACAAATATTACCAGCTTGCTCGCTGCTTAAGGGATGAGGATTTAAGGGCTGACAGGCAGCCAGAACACACTCAGATTGATATGGAAATGAGTTTTGTTGATGCAAATGATGTCATGGAAAAAGTTGAGGGCCTGTACAAGCATATAATGAAGCGTGTTCTTAATGTGGATATTAAATACGAATTCCCAAGAATTCCTTATAATGAAGCTATAGAAAAGTATGGAACTGACAAGCCCGACTTAAGGTTTGGACTAGAATTGATTGATGTTACAGACATTGCCAAGAAATCTGAGTTTAAGGTATTCCAGAGCGTGGAAAAAATAAAATGTATCAATCCTCCTGACAAATTTTCAAGAAAAGAAATTGATGCCTTGATTGATTTCGCAATCAGCATAGGCTCAAAAGGGATGGCATGGATGAGAGTAACAGAAAAAGGCCTTGAGAGCAACATTGCAAAATATTTCAACAATGAAACGCAGAAAAAATTGCTTGAGAAAACAAAGGCAAAAAAAGGCTCGATTTTATTCTTTGTTGCTGATGAAGCAAAAAAAGTCAATGATATATTATCCAAGCTAAGGATAGAGACTGGAAAAAGATTGAAACTGGTTAATGATAAGGATTTTAAGTTCTGCTGGATTGTTGATTTTCCTTTGTTTGAATGGAATGAAGATGAAAAAAGATGGATGCCTTCACATCACATTTTTACAGCTCCAAAAAAAGAGCATATTGAATTTCTTGACAAAGACCCCAGAAAAGTCTATGCTGACTTGTATGATTTAGTCTTGAATGGGTTAGAGCTAGGCAGTGGTTCTGTAAGGGAAACAAATCCGAAAACTCAGGAAAAATTAATGAAAGTCATTGGCTTAAGCCACGAACAAGCACAAAAAAAGTTTGGCTTTATGATGGAAGCATTCAAATACGGAACACCGCCCCATGCAGGGATTGGTTTAGGTTTTGACCGCATAGTAGCTTTAATGTGCGGCTACAACGACATAAGGGAAATAATAGCATTCCCAAAAAACAAGAACGCAGAATGCCCAATGGACGGTTCTCCAAACGATGTTCCTGATGAACAGCTTAAAGAATTAAATATAAAATTGGATTTGGTTAAGAGGAAATAATATTTTTTCAACAAATTATTTAAACACTAATTCTTGGGATAATAATTATAAAAAAAAGAAAAGTAATGATGTGCAGGAAGAGCTACAGAAGGACCTTGATAGGGAAGTGCATACCCATTTTGAGATAGCGCCGTTTTTGCAAAAAAGGAAGAAAAAAATAGTTAGGGGAAAAAGGGATTTGTCAAATGGGGTTTAGATAACTGTTTTCTAGATTTTGTTGGTTAGAGGGATTTATTTACCCTAAATATTTTCCAATCACATTTAAATACTAATAAATAACTCCTTTTCTTATGGAAATAAACCTAATAACATCAAATTTAGGCAAAGTAAAAGAATTCAAGGCAATATTAGGGGATAGCATAAAGATTAATCATATGAATATAGACTATAAAGAATTGAGAAGCGATGATCCGGAAGAGATAGCAAAAGATGCTGCAAAAATTCTTGCAGATGAATTAAAAAAGCCAATAGTAGTGGAAGATTCTGGTTTGTTTATTAAAGCTTTAAAGGATTTTCCAGGAACATGCTCAGCTTACATCCATAAAAGGATTGGATTAAAAGGAATATTGAAACTAATGGAAAACATAAATGACAGAACCTGCTGTTACAAATCAGCTGTTAGTTATTGTGAGCCGGGTAAAGAACCAGTTTCTTTTTTAGGTAAAGAAGAAGGAACCATAGCAAAAGAAGAAAAAGGAAATAATGGATTTGGCCATGATCCAATTTTTATTCCTGAAGGAAGCAATAAAACTTATGGAGAAACTGAAAATTGCGAAAATTTAAAAAGATTCAGGAAAATTGCAGTTGAGAAACTAAAAAAGCATCTTAAAAAGGAGGACTAAATGATACAAAAAATAAAAGACTTAATGACAATAAAAGAGCAGATTGATGTTATAAAGAACAATCTAAACTATACAACAAATTCTATGAATGATCTGAAAACAGAGATAGGGACACTAAAGCAGCAGATAAATGAAAACATCAGCAGCATCAATGACAAAAATAATGAATTCTTCAAGAATTTTGATGAAAATTTAAACCTGATAAAAAACACAAAACAAAATTTTGAAAAAGAGCTTTTTGACTTTAAATTATTAAAATCACAGATGCAAAAAAGAATTGTTGAGAAGTTTGAGGAAGAGCTTGACAAAGAGTTAAAAATTCAGATGGAAACATTAAAAATCGATGCAGGCAGCTATAATGAGCTTAAAGAAAACATAGCTAAAATTACAGATAAGGTAAATAATTTAAGTGAAGAAATAAATAAGTTTACAGCAATAAGCAGCAGCATCAAGAAAGAGGACTTTGAACTTACAAGATTCGCAAATCAGCTTCGCGAAGCAGACAAGGAAAAGCTTGAGCTTATGGAAAAAATCAACACTTTGGAAAGATTAGTCTCAAAAATGCGCAGGCAGGAATTTATAACGAGATGAAATTCAGAAAAGCAGCACCAAAAGATGCAAATGGCATAGCTAATGTTCTAGAAAAAAGTTATAGTATTAAATCCATAAAAGAGGGAATAAATGTTTTTAAAACTGAAACAAAAAAATCCCATAATTATATTGTTGCAGAAGAAGATGGAAAGATATCAGGAATTGTAACATGGATTGCACATGGATTGCCAAAACATCAATTATGTGAGTTAGACAGAATTGCTGTTCTGCCTGAGTATAGGGGAAAAGGTGTTGCAAAAAAATTATTCAACACATTAGTTAAGGATGCAAAAGCGCATTACAAAAAAAACAATTCAAAATTAAGAAAATTATACCTTCTAACTCATGCTGGCAACAAAAGAGCGCATAAATTCTATGAAAAACTTGGCT
Organism: uncultured Methanosarcinales archaeon; assembly: GCA_964466175.1. Taxonomy (GTDB): domain Archaea; phylum Nanobdellota; class Nanobdellia; order Woesearchaeales; family GW2011-AR4; genus JACPJP01. The sequence continues at coordinate 13,348 of CAYXMT010000006.1, forward strand.
TTAAGCACGAAACAACATTGAAACAGCACTATTACAAAAACAAAGACGAATTTGTTTACAGTATGTTTTTTTGATTGAAGCAATAACTTTCAAAATATATTTATACTTCTAAAACAAAAAACAAATTATGGAAAACAATCTCACAAAAGAAAGTTTCCAGTGCAATCGCTATTGCGGAGAATGCTGCAAGAAACTGTCTGTAATGGTCAGCAATGGAGAAGTAAAGACAATAACAAAACTAGGGCATAAAAAAGAAGATTTCCTGAACAAAGAGCTACTGTCAATAAATAAATATATGCTAAAAAGGGACAAGAATGGGTGCATTTTCCTAAAACACCACAAAGATGGGAAATATTCGTGCAGTATACGCAAAAACAGGCCTAAAACATGCAAACAGTATCCTTTCTTTGGAAAAGAGAAATCTATAGGCAGTTGCCTGCCAGAAGATATGTTTCCGAACGTTTCTTTCAAAACTAAGAATATCAATCAATAAACTTTTTAAATGACCATCTATTCCGTTATTCTGTTCTATTATTAAAGATAGATGGAGGCAATCATTATGGCAAGTTTTAAAATTAACATTGCAGACCCTAAAACAGGGAAATGCTACAAGACAGAAGTCAAAGACGCACTAGCAGAACCTTTTATGGGCCTGAACATAGGCGAGAAAATAGAAGGCAGCAAGCTGGGAATAGAAGGTTCTGAATTCTCAATATCCGGGGGAACAGACTATTGCGGGTTTCCTATGCGAAAAGGAATTTTAGGAATAAGAAAGAAGCTGACTATTTACCCTGGAATTGGATTCAAAGGCGGCTTTAAGGGAATGAAGAAAAGGAAAACAGTCTGCGGACATAAAATCAACGAGCAGATTGCCGCAATAAATCTTAAGGTTCTTAAAGAAGGAACAAAAAAGATTTCTGATATGTTCGGTAAAAAAGAAGAAGGCAAGGAAGAAGTAAAGGAAGAGAAAAAACCTGAGGCAAAACCAAAAGAAGAGCCTAAGAAGGAAGCAAAGCCAAAACAGGATAAACCAGAAGAAAAGAAATAAAATAATAATCAATAATGCCTATGACAAAAAAGAAAAAAACAACAAAAGCTGATGAAGAAATAATACAGCCTGAGATTAATATAGGGATGGTAGGTCATGTTGACCACGGAAAAACAACCTTGCTGGAATCTCTTTCAGGGATATGGGCAGACACTCATTCTGAAGAAATAAAAAGGGGAATCACAATAAGATTAGGATATGCAGATACTATTTTCTACAAGGAAGGAGACAACTACACTACAAAACCCAAGGACGCTTCAAAAGCTAAAGTTATTAGGAAAGTAAGTTTTGTTGATGCTCCGGGCCATGAAAGCCTAATGGCAACAATGCTTTCAGGAGCCACAATAATGGACGGCGCTTTACTGCTTATAGCAGCCACAGAAGAATGCCCGCAGCCCCAAACCAGAGAGCATCTAATGGCCCTGCAAATAGTGGGGATAAAAAATGTGGTTATAGTCCAAAATAAGATTGACCTTGTTGACGAAAAGGCAGCTACGAATAATTACAATCAAATTAAAAAATTTATAAAAGGTACAGATTACGAAAAGGCTCCCATAGTGCCAATATCTGCTCAGCACAACGCAGGCTTAAGCACTTTAATAAAATCAATTGAAGAAACTATACCTACTCCTAAAAGAGATAAAAACAAAGATCCGATGATGCTTGTTGCAAGAAGCTTTGACATTAACAGGCCTGGAACCCTGCCCAAAGATTTGATAGGGGGAATTCTTGGAGGGTCTATGAGGCAAGGCATATTAAAAACAGGAGATGAAATAGAGATAAGACCCGGAAGAAAGGTGATGGAAAAAAACAAGGAAATACTTAAGCCTATAAAAACCCAAATCATTGATTTAAACTACGGCAGCACATCAGTAAAAGAAATTTTTCCGGGGGGAACATTTGGAATCCTTACCTCTTTAGATCCATCAATTGTAAAATCAGATTCCTTAGCGGGTTCAATAGTTGGTCTGCCGGGGAAATTACCGGATATACTGCATGAAATAACACTTACACCGCATCTTCTGGAAAGAGTGGTAGGAACCCAAGAAGAGCTTAAAGTTGACCCCATAAAGATAGGCGAAACTTTAATGTTAAATGTAAACTCAGCAGCTACAGTTGGAGTAGTAACTGGCTTGAAGAAGAAGGACATTATATGCAGATTAAAGATACCTGTTTGTGCAGAAATAAGCTCTAGGATTACAATATCAAGAAGGATAGGCAATAGATTCAGGCTTATAGGCTATGGGGAAATTGTTGAAGGGAAATCATCATACTAAGCCGATTAATTATTTTTTTATTAGACTTCTATCTTAAATAACAAAAAAATTTATAAACCCAAATTAGAATATCAAATAATATGAAAAAAATAGGTAAAAAGGCGTTTTTATTCAGGATACTTGGTTTCTTATTCTTTGTAACAGCTATTGTCCTACTGGTTTTTTTGATAAGAAATGACTGGGATGTAGGCATAGCGATAAATGAATTTATAGATTTCTTAGGAAAATTAAAAGGACAAACTTCTTCTGAATAATAGGATAATTTTATCTCTTTACAATTGAAAATATATATGTTTTATAAATTTTTTCCGGCCTGAATTTCATCTTGAAATAAAGCAGAACTTTGTCAGAACCTCCAAAATCAACATACTCAAATCCTTCTCTTTTTAGCCTGTTAAGGTCATCTATATTTGCCACTTCTCCCAATCCAGGATAGGAGTAATCCAGCATGCCTATGGAAGAATAATAATTTTTGCTGTTAGGAATTTTCCATCCGGCAGTTATAGTGCACGGCTTCCCATTAGCATACATGGTTTTTGCCATGTCTATTCCCTTAAAATGGTTATCGATAAGATTAGAAAAATATTCCTTGTCAACTCTGTCATTGGCATCTCTTTTTTTTAGCCAGCTTGACAGGATTTGATTAAGATCATCCCTGGGAACGTCTTTGCTGTCTTTTATGATTATCTTATTTTTCTTATAGAATCTGTTTCTTACATTCCTTAATTTTTTGAATTTATTTCCCTTAAGTTTTGGGTCCCAAAGATTCATATTGTACACAGGCCAATAAAGAATGTCGGTATCGCAGGCCCGAAAACTATTTCTTACTTTAAATTTATTCAGGATTTCTTTCCTTATATCTTCTGAAACCTCTACAATAAATTTTTTCGCTTTATTTTTCTTTAACATGTAATCTGCTGCTTCCAGCAGCAAATCCAGCCTTTCATTTTCCGGTGCCAATATACCGTTGGGAAAAAGGCTCCAGATATTGCAGTCTTTGTCAAATTGTGTCAGCAAAATTTTGTCATTGCCAAAATCAAAGAAAACATTTTTGTCCCACTTAGTTTCATTATACAGATAATGCAGGTAATTGTGCTCTGCAAAATAGCCGTATTTTTCAATTCCCTTTTTTATTTTTTTATCGTGTTTAACAACATCGTGTATTAATTTCAAGTCCAAATACACCCCTTATTAAATTATTCAATTAAACTTATTTAAGAACTATTATATAAATTTTTTTGAATTGATTTATTATTATTTTATTCAATGAAATTTTTTTATTGTACTTTATTTTTTATCAAACTTATACCCAATCAACTTATAGATTATCTTAGCAGCAGTAAAATCCGGTGCAACATTGTCTTTATTTGGGCATAATTCCATAACGTCAAATCCAACTACATTTTTTTTCTCAAAAACTTTTCTCAAAAACTTTAAAGTTTGATAAAACCCTAATCCTCCGGGTTCTGGAGTACCAGTTGATGGCATTATAGACGGATCTAAAACATCTAAATCAAATGTAATGAAAACATTTTCTGATAACTTTTCAATTGCCTCATCCATCCATCCATCATTATCGTAAATATCCTTCGCCCAAAATACTTTAATATTATTTTCCAAAATAATTTTTGATTCTTCTTCATCTAAACTTCTAATTCCAACTGGAATGATATCCTTACAAAATTCTAATGCTCTTCTCAAAGCACATGCATGACTAAATTTTGTATTATCATATTCATTTCGTAAATCCGAATGCGCATCTAATTGTAAAATGCATAAATCCTTGAATTTAGCTGCAAAACCTTTCACACATCCTGGAGTAATGGAATGTTCTCCTCCCAATATTATTGGGAATTTATTATCATCTAAAAGATTTTTAACATTTTTTCCTACGAGATTTATCATATCTTCGGGATTTTTATCAATAATTAACGGATTGAGAGTACAGATTCCTATTTTACTGATATCTACCTCTAATTCCCCATCATAAATTTCCATATATCTTGAAGAATTAATTATCGCTTGTGGTCCTTTTTCAGTTCCTTTAATGTAGGTTGTAGTTTTTTCATAAGGCACTGGCAAAATAACAGTTTTGGAAGTTTCATAATTAGAAATTTCATCTTCTAACTCTGCAAAATTATCTGGAAATTTTATGTAATTCATCTTTTTACTATGTAGAACCAATAAGTTCTATAAAAAGTTTCAGGTCCAAACTTTTTCTTGAACTGCAACAGGCTCTCAGTAGAATCTCCAAAATCCGCAAATTCAAATTTTTTCTTTTTTATCTGGCTTAAATCATCGATATTGGCTATTTCTCCCAAACCGTCATACTTATAGTTGTACAAACCAATGGCAGAGTAATAATTTTTGCTGTTAGGAATTTTCCATCCGGCAGTTATAGTGCATGCCTCTCCATCAACAACTACAGACTTTGCAATATCTGTCCCTTCAAAATTATTTTTTATAAAATTCAAATACATTTCTGTATAATAATTTCTCTCTATCTTAGGCCTGCTTTTTCTCCATTTATGCACTACATCAATTAATTTTTTCTTCTCTATTTTTTTTGATGGTATAATTTCAACATTGTGAGATTTCAGAAATTTATTTTTGATGTTTCTTAATTTCTTCAATTTGCTGCCTTCCAAGTTCTCATCCCATTTCTCCATATTAAAAACCGGAGTGTAATAGATATCAGGAGCTTTAGTAATTTTATATTTATTTGAATTCTGTAAAAAGTCATTAACTTGATTATAAAACTGCTCTGGAACAAATAAAAATACTTTTTTATCTTTTTTTGTCAATAAAGTATAATCCAAGAATTCTTTAAACAGTTCCTTTCTCTTTTTTTCTGCACCCAGCATATTTCCGATTATTTCCCAGGTTCCGCTTTCATACCTATGGGATATAATTCCTGCATCCTTAAATTTAAAAAAATAGTTTTTCACATAATTTGTCTGCTGATTGTAAAAGAACCAGTAATTGTGCTCCCGGCAAGAGCCATATTTTTTAATATAATCCATAATTTCTTTTTTATTAGAATCAAGACCATCAATAATGTCCATTTAAAACATTAATTATAAAGTTTTTATAAACTTTGCTTTGTTAATAGAAAAAGCATGTAATTTACTGGGTTAATGCCTGCTCTGTTGGAGGATATATATGTTCCGGATGGCTCCTGGGAAAGTCCAGACCCCTCTTAATAACATTTTTAGTGTGTTTTTTTGCTCCAAAAGCATTTACCAATAACTTAACTGCATTGTCAACATCAAATCCTTTGCACGAGAAAACATCAATAAAAACATAATCTTTTTCCGGGAAGGTGTGTATGCTTATATGGCTTTCAGCAATCATAACAAAACCGGAAATTCCCGGTACTGTTGCCCCAGTATCCAGCCATTTAACAACATGTGGCAAAGCCATCTTAGTCATACCAAGTTTTTTAGGTAAATCATTAAGAATATCATAAACAAGACTCTGTTGAACTAATCTTTTTCTATTGCAAGAAGATGCATCAATCGTTAAATGCTGACCGAATTCCCTCATTTTTTTTGAAATAAAATATTTTATCAGAAAATAATTATTATAAAAGTAGTATTTAAACCTTTCTGTTTTTTATTTCCTCGTCGGAAATTTTTGGAAAAATTTAAGAAAATTCTGTCTAAAAAAAATAAAAATTACCAATAATGATAAAAATAATATAATTATCGACGACAAAATTGTATTTGAAATTATTTTAACTAAAAAATTAAAAAATAAATTTTCCGGGTATAACACAACAATATTTTCAAACTCAGGATTGAATGTAAAAGTACCTGCACTGAAAAAAGTTTTATGAAAAATGTCGAAGACAAAGACAAAATCAAAATTCGATAATAAAAAAAACAAACCAGCGTCTAACAAAGTCAAAAAACTTCCAATCGATAATATAATTAGAATTTTTTTAAAAATTATTTTGAAATTAAAATTTAATAACAAGATTAATAAAATTAATAAAATGAAAAATAAAATTATTGAAAAATAAAATATTGCCAAAATTTTATTAATTAAGTTCTTCACATCCAACAGATGCGTCTTTTCTCTTTCATTGAAGAAATCATTTTGAATTAATTTATTATTTTTTTCAAACTGCAGGTAATCCAAAACATCATCATTAATATCTTCAACATCGTAACCTTCCAGATTATTGTACACATTGTATTTTAAAAATTCTTGTTTATACAAATCCTTATCAAAAATAGCAGAATTAAGATTAAACCCGTAAATAATAAAGGGAACAGCTATCACCATTAAAATCGAAACTACAAGTGTAAAAAATCTTTTGTTTAACTTCATAATTGAAAAAATAATTTAGAAATTTAAATATCTTCTCTTTCGCTCTCAAAAACAACAGTCCTCTTTCTTCTTCTCAATAACAAAACTTCTTCCATTTCCATCCTTACTACTTTTCCTTTGACCTGTTCCTGAGCTTTCTTAATTTCATTTAATGCTTCCTTGTGCACTCTGTCTATCATCCTTTCCTTTAGTTTTTCAGGAACATCCAATGATTCATCCTGCCTTCCAACGCCATCTGCAGCGCCAAAAGAATGCGGAATGTAAAACTCTAATGGAGGTCCATTTAATGATTCCCTTATCTCATTCAAATTAGAACAGTCCTGCTCAAAGTTCCCGTATTTTATTGCAGTCGTTGTTTCATGCTCAGTTGGGCTGTAAAACATTCCAGCATAGTCTGGAAAATCATTAGTGGCAAGATAACTAGCAGAGCTTAAATTGCTATGAGCATCAACACTATAGCTGATTTTGCTCAAGACTTCAAAACCAGTTGTATGGGGATTTTGGTACATTTTAATCGGCATGCACTATATCTTTTTCTTCCTTTATCGCTTTTTTAATTGCTTCTTCTATCGATTTGCTTTGCTTCTTTTTTGTTTCTTTATTGCCTGTATTTTTCTTATCATCAGTATTTTGATTTTCAATATGATCCTGTTGAATGCCTTTTGCTACTGTCTTAAATTCATCTTCTTCATCTTCTTTTTTCTGGTATTTTTCTTCCTGCTCTACTGCATCTACAATTGTTTCTTTTTCTTCCTCTTTTTCCTTATCTTTGTCTTCTTCCGCTTTATCCGCAGCCCTGTAATCGTTATTTGCCTTATCTTCATCCGGCTTATTTGCACCGTACGCTTCATTACTATGGTAATCCTGCTTAGAACTGTCTGAACCATGGCCTACGTAGCCGCCGCTACCTCCGTCACCAAATACATCTGATTTATCCTCATCAAATACACTATGTCTTTTGTACATTTCTGAATGTATATTGCTCTTTTTCCTCTTTATAAATCTTTCTATTATTCACTACTTTAAAGTAACATTAATATTTTATCAGATATTTTCTCTTATCCTTGTCAATATCAAAAAATTCGTCTGCTTCATCCCTTAATTTACCGGAACTGCTGGGGCCAATAGCCATCACTTCTATCCTGCATCCCATAGCTCTTTTCAAATGCTGCAATAAATCCACAAAATCACCATCACCGCTAACCAGAATAATTGTATCCAATTTATTCGCTAACTCAATTATATCCATAGCTATGCCAATATCCCAATCTCCTTTTTTAGCACCGCCAGCAAAAGTCTGTAAATCCTTTGTCTTTACCTCATAACCAATAGATTCCAGGGCATCATGGAATGCCTTCTCTTCCTTTATGTTTGCTTTTATGGCATATGCTATAGCTCTGACTAATTTTCTTCCTTTAACAGCTTCCTTAAGAACCTGTCCAAAATTAACTTTTGCCTTATACAAATTCTTTGCAGAATAATACATGTTCTGCACATCTACAAAAACTCCTACTCTCTGTTCTTTATTTATTTTCATTTATGCCACCTAATTTGTTTTTATTTTAGTCAATATTCTGTGTATTTTGTTCAAAACCACATTCAGAACATTTAATTTTGCCCTCAACAAATTTCAAACTTACTTCTCCGCACTTAGGGCATTTCTGGACAACTTTAAATTTCTCAAATTCTTTTTTCCAGTTTTCCTCATCATGGTTCATCTTACACTTTCATTAAAAGTTGCTCAAAGATATTTAAATGTATCGCGACATATGCAAAAAACCATTAACCTTTATATAACTCAAAACCATACCCTTCTGGTATGGGGGACAAAATAAGGTTCTATCCTTTAGATGTGATGTACAGAGTCATAGACAATAAGCCTGTAATCCACATATTCGGAAGGACAGCTGACAACAAACAGGTATGCGTTCTTTATGACAAGTTTGAGCCGTATTTCTATGTCATACCAAAGAAAGATGTCAATATAGAAGACCAGCTAAACAATCTAAAGACCATAAGAAATGGCAGAACATACCAGATAACAAAAGTAGAAACTGTTAAAAAAAAGTTTTTAGGAAATGATGTAAATGCCCTAAAGGTCTACACAGACATTCCCGGAAACGTTCCAATATTAAGAGAAGAGATAAAAAAATTAGACGGCGTAGAGTCTGTGAATGAAAGCGATATTCTGTTCGTAAAGAGATTCTTGATAGACAAGAAAATTACCCCATTAAGCCTATATGAAGCAGAAGGGGAATTTACCGAACAAAAACTGAAAGTTTCAGCATTTAAAGCAGAGGAAATAAACCCAATTGATTCAGAAGAAGTTCCATCTTTTAAGATCCTATCAGTAGACATAGAGACATACACTCCTCAATACAAAGAAATTGATCCTGAAAAAAATCCCATCCTGATGATTGCATTCTATGCAAAAGATTTCCAGAAGGTGTTTGTAAGTAAGCAGCTGCCAACAAAACCGGAGTATGTGGAATGTGTTGACAGTGAAGAAGAATTAATACAAAAATTCAAGGCAGTTATTGAGCAGTACAAACCAGACATATTAACAGGATACTTTTCTGACGGTTTTGACCTGCCATACATAAAAACAAGGGCCGATAAATACAATATTAAGCTCGACCTTGGACTGGACTTTTCCGAATTAAAAGTAGAAAAAAGAAAAGTAACCACAGCACAAATTACAGGCATAACTCACCTTGACATCTTCAAGTTCATAAGAAGAGTGATGTACGGAAACTTAAAAACAGACACTTACAATCTGGATTCTGTCGCTTATGAGCTGTTAGGTGAAAAAAAACATGATGTTGACCTGGACGAACTTTCTCCTGCATGGGACAATAACTTAGATATAACCCAATTCTGCGAATATAATTTAGTAGATGCAAAATTAACCTATAAATTAGCGGATAAATTAATGCTCAATATAATGGAACTGGTAAAAATAACAGGTATGCCCATCTATGATATCAGCAGATCCGGTTTTTCCCAATTGGTTGAATCTTACCTGCTAAAAGAAGCGCCGAATTTCAACGAGATAGCTCCAAACAAGCCCTACAATGATGAATTAATGAAAAGAAAAATACGAAGATATAAGGGGGCTTTTGTCTTTGACCCTAAGCCAGGGCTGTACAAGAACATAGTGGTTTTTGATTATCTAAGCCTGTACCCTACAATAATAGGCTCCCATAACATAGGGCCTGGAACATTGAATTGCGACTGCTGCAAGGATGAACCGAAATTTGCGCCCACAGAGGAGGAAAAGATCTGGTTCTGCCAGAAAAATAAAGGATTTATCTCCCACTTAATAGAACACATAATAACAAGAAGAACAAGAATCAAAGAAATAATCAAAAAAAATTCAGAGCAGAATCCAATATTAGAGGCAAGACAGTACAGCCTAAAATTGCTTGCCAACTCCTTCTATGGCTACTTGGGATTCTTTGCAGCAAGATGGTATTCGTTTGAAAGTGCGCAGGCAACTACTGCATATGGAAGATTTTACATAAAAGATGTTGCAGAAAAAGCCAAACAATCCGGATTTAAGGAACTGTATGGAGACACTGACTCATTATTCATAACCTTACAGGAAAAATCAAAGGATGATGCTTTGGCATTCGCAGAAAAAATCAATCAAGACCTTCCGGGATTAATGGAACTGGAATATGAGGGATTTTATCCATCCGGGATATTTGTATCGGCAAAAGCAGGTCCTTTTGGAGCTAAGAAAAAATATGCTCTTCTTGATGAAAATAATACAGTAAAGGTCAAAGGCTTTGAAAGTGTGCGTAGAAATTGGTCAATGGTTGCAAAAGAAACGCAGGAAAAAGTTCTGGAAATAATATTAAAAGAGCAGGATAATAAAAAAGCCCTGGATTATGTCAAAAAAGTTGTCGATGACCTTAGAAATAAAAAAATATCTCTTGAAAAAGTAACAATACATACACAGCTTCAAAAAGAAATTTCCGAGTATGACTCAAAAGGTCCACACGTTGCTGTAGCGCAAAGACTGAAAAACCAGGGAGTAAATGTAGGCCCAGGCTCCATGATAAGATTTGTAGTTTTGCAGGGCAGCGATATAATAAGGAACAGATCCAAACTGCCGGATGAAATCGAAGAAGGGGAATACGACCCCCTGTATTACATAAACAACCAGGTCATTCCGGCAGTTGAAAGGATTTTCAATGTTTTAGGCTACACAAAAGAAGAATTATTAGAAAACAAAGAGCAGAAAAAGCTTGAAGGATTTTTTTAAAATATGAAAATCATAGTCTTTAAATACTTCTAATCCAATTATTATCTAAACAAGGTGCTGAGAAAACAAAGTTTTCTGGCACCTCTTAAAAATTTGTTCCAAATTTTAAAAAGGTGATAGTGGCCGATGTACTTGACAGATAAAAGCAAAAACTTTGAAAGTGACTTTGAAGAGGCAAAAAAACAGCTTCAGGAGCTTCACGAACATAGTATTATTTTCGAAGAACTGGAAAACATCGCTTTATTTGAAACAGAAAACTCCAAGCACATTGAAAATCAAGATTTTATAAAAACTCATTCATTGATTTCTGAAATACAGGAAAAGCAGGAAATAACAAACAGAATTAACAGTTTAATTTACAATATTGGATGGTTAAAGTCATCCATTCTCGTCAAGGATGATGTAATAATGAACAAAGCAATAAATAATATAATGAAAGACAAGCATTGCGGCATAGATGCAATAGTTTCCGAGTTGAATTTATTAAAAAATAAAATAGGCAAATTTGAAGCCCTGCATACAAGTTTATTGAAAAACAGCATTAGTTTGGATGCAAAGACACTATTGGAGCAGGATTTCAGGGAAAAACACAAAAAGCTTAATGATTTCCACAGCAAGCAGAAAAACCTGCTATTAAATTTAAGCGATATATTCGTTAAATTAACCAAAGAATCTGTGATTAATAATAAAAATAAGTAAAAGATTTAAAAAAGGCAAATATTCTCTGATTCTTAATGCAAAAATATGAACCCATAAAGCAGGAACCTGAAATTCTAAAGTTTTGGAAAGATAAGAAAATATACGAAAAAGCCAAAAATAACAACAAAGGCAAGAAGAAGTTCTATTTTCTTGATGGTCCCCCTTACACTTCCGGAAAAGTGCATTTGGGGACAGCATGGAACAAATCCCTTAAAGATTCTATTTTAAGATATAAAAGAATGCAGGGATTTGACGTTTTAGACCGTGCAGGATACGACATGCACGGCCTTCCAACAGAAAATGCTGCTGAGGCGGAGTTAGGTATAAAAAAGAAGGACGAAATAGAAAAATTTGGGGTTGGAAAGTTTGTAAAGGCCTGCAAGGACCTAAGCATAAAGAATATGAAGGTAATGAACAAGGATTTTCAGCGCTTAGGAGTATGGATGGATTTTGAGAATGCATATCAATCAGTAAAAAAAGAGTTCATTGATGGTGAATGGTACCTTGTAAAGAAAGCCCATGAAAAAAAGCGTTTATATGAAGGCTTAAGGTCAATGGCATGGGACTGGGAGCACCAGACTGTCCTGGCAAAGCATGAATTAGAGTATAAAACAGTAAAAGACAAATCAATTTTTGTAAAGATGCAGGTCAAAGGGGAAAAAGACAATTACCTAATAATCTGGACAACAACACCATGGACTATTGCTTTCAACCTGGGAATAATGGCAAATCCAAAATTAGATTATGTCAAATGCAAAGTTGACAATGAACAATGGATTGTTGCAAAAGCTCTTGCAAATACATTTATTTCTTCAGTTGCCAAAAAGAAATTTGAGATAGTAGAAACATTCAAAGGAAAAGAACTCGAAGGTATTGAATATCTACATCCTTTTTATGATGAGTTAAAAGAACATTACGATGAAATAAAGCAAAAACATCCAAAAACTCATACTGTTGTTTCAAGCGAAGAATATGTTGACACAAGTTCTGGCTCTGGTTTAGTTCACATGGCTCCTGGATGTGGTCCGGAAGATTATGAAGTAGGCCATAGGAATAATATACCTGCATGGAATCTAGTAAAAGAAGATGGTATATACTCAAAAGAGATGGGAATATTCGCCGGAAGGCATACAATAAAAGATAACCAAACATTTACCAAAGACCTGGATAAAAAAGGTGCTTTAGTTGCTCAAACACAAATAGAGCATGAATACCCGCACGGTCAAAGAAGCCATCAACCAGTCATCTTCAGGACTACAAGTCAATGGTTCTTTAAAGTAGAAGACATCAAACAAGACCTCATAAAAGAAAACAACAAAATAAAATGGGTTCCAAAAGCCGGATACAATGCATTCAATTCATGGCTTAAAAATTTAAGGGATAATTCAATTTCCAAACAGCGTTACTGGGGCACACCTGTTCCAATATGGAGAAACATTGACAATCCTGATGATTATATTGTTATTGAATCTATAAAAGAACTTGAACAGCTTTCAGGGAAAAAAGTAGAAGATCCGCATATACCCTGGATTGATAAGATTATAATAGAAAAAGATGGCAAGACATACAAGCGTGTTCCGGACATACTCGATGTTTGGGTAGATGCAGGAACTGTTTCCTGGAACTCACTTGATTTCCCAGAAAATAAAGACAATCTCAAAAAATATTTTCCAGCAGATTTTATCTTAGAAGGAAAAGACCAGATTAGAGGTTGGTTTAACTTGCTCCATATTGCATCCATGCTTTCCATGAATAAGAGAAGTTTTAACGCTGCCTACATGCACGGTTTTATTAATGACGCAATGGGAAGGAAAATGTCGAAAAGCTCGGGCAATTATATTCTGCCTGAAGAGGTAATAAACAAGTACGGAGCAGACACTTTAAGATATTATACAATTTCTGGTGCAAATCCAGGCTTGGACCTAAATTATAATTTTGATGACATGAAAGTAAGATACAGGAATCTTACAGTGCTGTGGAATTTGCATAATTATCTGATTGACTTGGCAACCAACTCAAATACCAACCCCAAAAATATCAAAATAAGTAAAGATAAACTCTCAATGGAAGAAAAGTACATTCTCTCAAAATTAAATTCTACAATAAGGAAGGCTACACAGGTTTTTGATGATTACAAGCTAAATGAAATACCCTTGCTGATTGATGATTTATTCCTGACGCTAAGCAGGACATACATACAATTAACCAGAAGCAAATCTTCTGGAGAAGATAAAAAAGTTGTTTTGAATACAGTATATACTGTCTTAATAGAGGCATTGAAAATGTTTGCGCCTATTACTCCACTTATAACAGAAGGCATTTACCAAAACCTTAAGAAACAGTTTTCCTTAGAAGAAGAAAGCATACATCACTATGAATGGCCAAAATACAATGAAAAATTGATTGACAAGGATTTGGAAAATGATATGGACCTTACTAGTGATGTTATACAAGCTATTCTATCCTTAAGGGAAAAAATACAATTAGGCATTAGATGGCCGTTGCAACAAGCCGTTATAATAACACAAGACGAAAAAACAATAAAGTCTATAGAGACGCTAAAAAATATAATTAAAGCTCAGGCAAATATAAAGGAAATAGATATCCAGCAGTCATTGCCGGGAATAAAGCTGAGCATTAAAGCAGATTATTCAAAATTAGGTCCGGATTTCGGCAAAAAAGCCCCCCAAATAATAGCAAAGCTTACATCAGAAACCCCTGAGACTATTCTTGCGCATATAGAAAAGGAGGGAAAATTTGCAATAAAAATAGGAAAAGAAAAAGTAAACATTGCAAAAGAGCATATAATTGTCACAAGACAAGTACCAGCACCTTACATAGAAAGCAGTTTTAAGAAAGGTTTTGTTTACTTAAACAAAGAAGTTGATGAAGAGCTTGAAGCAGAAGGATACGCCAGAGAGTTAATGCGCCGCATTCAGGAACTAAGGAAAACAGCCGGATTAAAAAAATCAGACAGGATTTCCTTATTTGTTAAGACTGATGAAGAACTTAAAGATATGCTGAATAATTTCTACAGAATAATTAAAGAAAAAGTTGGAGCATCAATATTAAAGATTTCTGACCTTAACCCAAGCAAAAAACATAAGTTTGAAAGCAAGGAAAAAGTCAGAGACAAGAAGTTTGAATTGTTTTTGGAGAAAGTCTAATCTAATTCTACTATAAAAAACCGCAATATTTAAATACTGTATTCTAGATTATATTATAAAATACATATAATAATTAAAAATATATATTATAATATAAACCATAAATGAAACTTACGAACAAAGTGAGTAAGGTTTGAGATTTTTTGTTAAAAAATGTCAAAACGGCCAATAAGCGCAACAATTGATGCTGAACTTATCAAGTGGATAGAAAAAGAGCTGCAGGACAGGCAAAAATATCGAAATAAATCACATTTAATCGAGATAGCTCTCGATGTTTTAAAATCCCAAAAAAAGAGGTAAAGTGGCACTATTCGACAACAAAAAGCCCTTTTCATATGATGTAATAAGGGAAGGGGATGATGTAATACTTTCTGTTAATCTGGAAGACTATCAAAAAGTGCCTTCTATAGAAGATGACTCTGTTGTCATGTCAAAGATGTGCGACATGATGATGGAAGTCAAAGATGCAACGAAGATTGTTCTCATTCAAAAAAGAAATTACGAATATGATTACACTCAAACAGAATTACTCAGAGAAATATCCTTGTTGTACAGAAAGATGATAAAACGAAAAGATGTGTTTAGCTACACAACTCTGCTTTCTGATACAAGCTGTACAAAATGGACCAACATTTGGTATTCTGCTGTGCAGGATATTATATCAAATCTTTTGAGGTCTGACCCTATTGGAGCCTATGTAGAGTTAACAAGATTAGCAAGAGATGAAAGAATAAAAACAGAAAAATCATTAGACAAAACATTCATAAAATGCTCCAATAAGTACGTTGATGTCCTGAATTACATAATAGGCCTTCTTGAAAAAACAGGATTAATCACACTGGCAAAACCATATCTTGCAGGATATAAAGTAGGCAACAGGGAAATCTATAGAAGATTTTTCACCTCAACGATAAGGCCTGATTTTATGTTCACAAAGCTCATGGCTGCTTTTCCGCATGATGGTGAAGAAATTGAAAGTTACACTGTTAGCAAGGACATTGAAGTAACAATATTTGAGCTTCCACATACAGTTCAGTATTTGTACCATGTGATGCCTCCTGAGTTTAAGCTAAGTGAGGAAAAATATGAAATTTTGGATACTGCAAGAAAGATAATGGCAGAACACAAGCCAAAAAGAAGCGAGTTTGTTGATCCTGAAAGAATGCGTCAAGTCTTCCTAAATGTAGGCTCAGACTTAATTGATGAGCTAGCTGCCCAAAGGGGAATAAACATGACTTCTGCTGAAATTGAGCAGTTAACAAATGTTCTGGTAAGATATACAGTAGGATTTGGACTGATTGAAGTTTTACTGCAGGACGAAAAAGTGCAGGACATAACAATAAACAACCAGATAGGAGATACTCCAATGTTTATCGTGCATCAGGACTATGGCGATTGCAAAACAAATATAGTCCCGACAATGACAGAAGCTGAATCCTGGGCAACAAAATTAAGGCTTATCTCTGGAAGGCCATTAGATGAATCAAACCCTGTTTTAGATACTGAACTCAACATTAAAGGGGCAAATGCGCGTGTAGCAGCAGTTGGACAGCCATTAAACCCGTATGGACTGGCCTATGCTTTCAGAAGGCATAGAGACAAGCCATGGACACTGCCTTTATTTATCAACAATAAGATGGTAAGTCCCCTGGCATCTGGCTTGTTAAGTTTTCTGATTGATGGAAGCAGAACCTTGCTTGTAGCAGGAACAAGGTCAGCAGGAAAAACTGCATTATTAGGATCATTGCTCGTAGAATTAATGAGAAAATATAGAGTAATAACAATAGAAGATACCTTAGAGCTTCCTACTACTTCATTAAGAAAGTTGGGCTATAATATACAGCCAATGAAAGTAGCAGCTGCCTTATCAAAAGGCTCTGCAGAAGTATCTGCTGAAGAAGGTATCCGAACAACACTAAGAATGGGAGATTCAGCCTTAATTGTTGGAGAAATAAGAAGCAAGGAAGCATTAGCGTTATATGAGGCCATGCGTGTAGGTGCATTAGCAAATGTTGTTGCCGGAACAATACATGGAGACAGCCCCTATGGAGTTTTTGACAGGGTTGTTAATGACTTGCAAGTTCCAAGAACAAGCTTCAAAGCCACGGATATTATAGTTGTTGCAAATCCAATAAGAAGTCCTGATGGTCTGCATAGGTGGAGAAGAGTTACTCAAATAACTGAAGTCAGGAAGCACTGGGAAAACGATCCTTTAATGGAAAATGGGTTTGTTGATTTGATGAAATATGACAATAGGACAGATCAACTTGAGCCAACAGATGACTTAATCAATGGTGAAAGTGAGATTTTAAAAGGAATAGCCGGAAATGTCAAGGAATGGGCAGGAAGCTGGGATGCTATCTGGAATAATATTCTGCTAAGGGCCAAAATAAAGGAAACTATTGTGCAAACAGCAAAAAAAACCAAAATGCCGGGTTTGCTTGAAGCTGATTTTGTTGTGCAGGCAAATGACGAGTTTCATAAAATATCAGACAACATAAGGGAAGAAATTGGAAATTTAGACAGCAAAAGGATTTTTTTTGACTGGAACGAATGGTTAAAGACTAGCATTAAGAAGATGAATATGAAATAATTACGCTATAAAAAAGAGGTGAATTGTTTCTTTATGACAAAAAACGAGAAGCAAAGGATGCAGGATTTGATAGAATCATATAGAAGCCAGATTGAAACAGAGCTGGGAGTAAAAAATTATAGGCCCAAAACTACATCCAGGGAATATCAGGAATTTAAGAAAGAATTCATGCCCAGGCATTTGACAATATATGAAAAACTATGCAGTTTAAGCGAGAAAATACTTAGAATAAATCCAGACAAAAAGAATGCCCAGGCCACAATTGATAATGCCAATATAGCGCACTTAAAGCTTACGCCTTCTGGAGTTATCTCTTTCTCAATTTTAGCTCCCCTTTTCATAATTTTATTTGGCATTCTATTTTATTTTCTTATTTTCCAATCAACCTTCTTGATTGTTTTCTTCCTCATAATGGGGCTTTCTTTACTAATCCCCTTGGGAAAGTTGCCGGAATACATTGCAAACGCCTGGAGATTAAAAGCAAGCAACCAAATGGTCTTGTGCATATTTTACGTTGCAACTTACATGAGACACACAAGCAACATTGAAAATGCAATAGAATTTGCTGCTGATCACCTTGCCCCGCCATTAAGTATTGACCTAAAAAAAATACTTTGGGATGTTGAGTCAGAAAAGTACGAAAGCGTTAAGGAATCTCTTGATATATACCTCCAGACAT
Source organism: uncultured Methanosarcinales archaeon (assembly GCA_964466175.1). GTDB lineage: Archaea > Nanobdellota > Nanobdellia > Woesearchaeales > GW2011-AR4 > JACPJP01. The sequence continues at coordinate 31,416 of CAYXMT010000006.1, forward strand.
GGAGAAAATGGAATTTTGAGTTTATCGAGTCATTTCATTTGATTGAAGGCTCATTATATGAGGGGAGTGAGCAACGCAGACTGAATTCTTTAGACAAATCCTTAGACGTAATTTTAAGTGAGACTTATGAAAAAATGCTTCATTACGCTCATAACCTGCAAAGCCCGATAACAATGCTGCACATGCTTGGAATAATTCTCCCTATTTTAGGTTTAGTAATACTGCCTCTAGCTGTAAGCTTTATGGAAGGCATTGAATGGTACCATATAGCTATTTTATACAATATAGCCCTGCCTATAAGTGTCTATTATCTTGGGAAAAGTGTTTTATCCAAGCGTCCTACGGGCTATGGCCAAACAGACATCTCAGAAAAAAATCCAGAGCTTAAGAAATATAAAAATATAATAATAAATATAGGGGGATCAGAGATTATAATAAATCCTATATTCATTAGTATAGTTATAGGAGCATTGCTTCTTCTTTTAGGTCTTAGTCCTATTATAATGCACTACTTGAATTTTACTGACATAGGTTTTGGCTCAGAAGATTTCACAAGTGTTTGTGGAAGGCAGTTCTGCTTAATGGGATATAGGGCAAGTTCTACAACTGGTGAACTGATAGGTCCATATGGCCTTGGTGCAGGTATTTTAAGCTTGTCAGTAACAATGGCCCTTGGTTTAGGTTTAGGCATTTATTACAAGTTGAGATCAAAGAACATAATGAAGATAAGGGAACGCGCAAAAAAACTTGAGCTTGAATTTGCATCAGCATTATTTCAATTAGGTAACAGGCTAGGAGATGGACTGCCAGCAGAAATAGCTTTTGGAAAAGTAGCAAATATAATGCAGGGAACTGTATCCGGTTCCTTTTTTAAGTTGGTCAGCAAAAATATAACAAGATTGGGTATGAGTGTTAAAAAAGCCATATTTGATCCAACATATGGAGCCCTAATAAGCTTTCCATCAAATTTAATTGAAAGCTCAATGAAAGTTCTTGTACAGTCCGTAAAAAAAGGTCCTGTTATTGCTGCACAAGCTTTGGTAAATGTTTCCAGATACATAAAAGAAATCCATACTGTCAATGAAAGACTTAAGGATTTAATGGCAGACATAATATCGTCAATGAACTCCCAAATTAAGTTCTTAGCTCCAGCAATTTCAGGAATTGTCATTGGAATTACCTCGATGGTAACAGGAATTATTGGAAAATTAGGAGCTCAGCTGCAGAATATCACTCTTGGTGCCGGAGAACAGGCAGGCCTAACCAGCATTTTTGGTGATGGAATCCCCACATACTATTTCCAGATAATAGTAGGATTATATATTGTCCAGATAACTTACATATTAACAATATTGGTAAACGGTATTGAAAATGGTTCTGACAAGCTGAATGAAAGAAATGAGCTGGGAAACAACCTAATAAGCAGCACATTGCTTTATTGCATAATATCTCTGGCAGTCATGCTTATATTCAACATTGTCGCATCACAAATACTGTCAACTACATTCTAATTTAGAATAAAAATGGGACCTGTGGAATTTGAATCCACGACAACTACGTCTTCAGCGTAGTGCTCTCCCAGGCTGAGCTAAGGTCCCTAGTGAACTGCCATTCCAAAGGAATGGTCGCTTCTCTTTTAGAATAAGAATTAATTTAAATTACTTTCGTTTACTCATCCTTAACTTCTTCCACATCAACAGGCTTGTCTTCAGATTTTTCCTCAATCTTCTTCAGATTTTCTTCAGATTCCTGATAAATTTCCTTATTTTTTTCCTCATCAGGTCCCTTAGTCATCTCTTCCTTGGTTTCCTTGTTCTCTCCAACAATTTCCAATTTACCCATCTTTCCTGTTGTTAGTTGAGGTTCACCTTGCCATTCAGAAACGTAGCCATTAGTAATATGAATCTTGTCGCCTGCTTTTACCTGGTCAATCTGCTCATTCCACAAAGTAAGCTTAACATCTCCAGTTTCGTCTTTTAAAATAGCAGTTGCCACTCTTCCTGACCTTCCAAACTTCTCAAACTCTCTTACTTCTCCAACATCTACCACATCTGCAGTAATATCTACATTACCTTCCCTTATCTTTAAGTCTTTAATTGCCATATCAAAAAGAAATAGAACTTAATATATAAAATTTTGTATTATTTCAGATTATTGCGCCATTGACTGGAATACCTGATGCCAGGTGTTTTCACTAACTTCTCCAGTGCCCTTATTTAAAATAACACCGCCTTTGCCAATCATGTATTTTGTAGTAGTATAAACAACATTATAGTCTCGAAGTATGTTATTGTTTCCAACTGCAAAATCAATTTCTCCTAAATTCATGCGATGCCTATAATCAGAAATAGTTCCTTTACCTTCTTTAGTATCCAAATCAACTGCAAGAAAATTAACTTTATCAGAGTATTGAGAATAAACCTTGCTTACCGCAGATAGATCATTCCTGCAGTGAGGGCACCAAGTCGCAAAGAAATACAAAACAGTAGGCTTATCTGCTGTAAGAGAACTTAAACTGACTGTTTTTCCATCAATAGTATTAATTGTAAAATCAGGAGCTAGATTGCCTTGATTTATGCCTGTATTTCCAGGAACAGCCTGGCCTTGGATATTGTTACCAGGTGACCCATGAGAACTTGATGCACATCCATAGACAAAAACCATAGAAAATAATAATATTCCCAATAATATTTTTCTTGTCATTACAAAAACAGCTTCAACCAGATATAAAACTATATTCTTTAAGGATTAAACATTTTATTTAAGAATTGTCTTACCCAGCTTCTCAAACTTTGCACCCACCATATATTCCCAGACTCTATGTCCTAAATCTTTTATTTTCACTCTAATTTGCTTGGTGCTGTCTCTTTCACGAATTGTAACATCGTCTTTTTTAATTGAATCAAAATCAATAGTAATGCATAATGGCGTTCCAACTTCATCCTGCCTGGCATATCTCCTTCCAATACTTCCGCTGGCATCATAGAAAACATTAAAAAATATTTTTAAATTATTATAAACTTCTTTTGCTTTTTTAACTATTATTGGTTTGTTCGAAACCAAAGGGAAAATAGCTACCTTTACCGGAGCCAGTTTCGGATTTAATTTCAAAACAACGTTGCCTCTTTTCTTGTCGTCATTGTAAGCATCAAACATAAACACCAAAAAAGCCCTTTCAGCGCCTAAAGAAGGCTCTGCAATAACATGCGGAATAATTTTTTTCTTTGTCTCTTCATCAAATAAGCTCATATCTTTTCCTGAGAATTTCATATGCTGCTTTAAGTCAAAATCAGTCCTGTTTGCTATTCCTTGCAGTTCTTTCCATCCAAATGGAAAATTATATTCCAAATCCCATGTATCTGCGGCATAATGGCTTTTTTCTTCCTTTAGATGTTGTCTAACGCGAAAATTATCAGGATTTGCACCCAGGTTAGTAAACCATTTTTGTTCAGTGGCCAGCCAATAAGCAATCCATTCTGAAATCAGTTTTTTCTTTATAGCATCTTTTACTTTCATCTTTTTTGGATTTCCGGTTTTCTGTATTTCCTGGCTTAAAAAATTCAATTCATAATTTTCAACCTCTTTAACAAAAGGGCATTCAACTACTTTATCAGGATGCACAAAATACTCTAATTCCATCATATCAAATTCGCGACATCTAAACAAGAAATCCCTGGGGCTTATTTCATTCCTGAATCCCTTGCCTATCTGCGCAATTCCAAAAGGTAATTTTAATCTTGCATTTTCTGCAATAAGCTTGAAATCAGAAAAAATAAGCTGCGCAGTCTCCGGCCTTAAGTAAGCAGCAGAACCGCTGGTAGGCCCCACATTTGTCTGAAACATCAAATTAAATTTTTTAATATCTTCAAAATCAGAGCCACATTTGGGGCATTTTAATTTGTTTTTCTTGATTACTTCTGTTATCTTGCCTGTATCAAAGCCCTCAACATTGATTTTTAATTTCTCCTCAATAAATTGGTCTGCCCTCACTTTTTCTTTGCATTTAGAGCATGTCAACATAACATCTTCAAAGTTCTCAACATGGCCACTAGCTTGCCATACTTTTGGATGGGTTATAATACTGCCATCCATACCAACAACATCATTTCTTTGTGCTACATGATACTTCCACCATTCTGCCTTGATATTATTCTTCAGCTCAACTCCTAAATGCCCAAAATCCCAAAATCCGGAAAAACCGCCGTAAATCTCAGAACTAGGGTAAACAAAACCCTTCCTTTTGCAGAAAACAGCCATATCTTCAATGCTTAATTTATCCATACTAAAAAAGTTTAAACAGAATTATATAAATTTTGTGTTGTTTATAAGGTACATGTACCTTATAAGCTTAAAAAATTATTAATTTTTCATTGTTTTAGAACTATCCACTCACCTTTACACTTTTCTGAGGTATCAGGAAAGCAATAACCAAAGGAACTAAAACAAATGACCATCCAATTAAAATAGCCCAATCAGGATATCCACCATAGTTTTCAGCAAACTCTATCTTTAATTGCAATGCAAGTATTACAGCTAAAGAAATAGGTATAACATATTTTATTGCTGCACTCCACCAAATCCCTATCTTAAAGTCAGAAACCTTGTTGATATATTTCCTCATTTTTTCTGCTCCGAAAATCCATCCAA
>CAYXMT010000007.1:0-35117 GCA_964466175.1 uncultured Methanosarcinales archaeon
ATTTTTACATGTGATGGTACACAGAGTTGGGTTACCGGAACAGCAACAAAATCTGATGGTACAACTGGAATTGAACTAAGCAATAGATTCATAGAGAAAATAGGGGATGAGGAATATTTCACGTTCACACTTGATAAAAAGCATAACATTAAGGTGGGAGCAACTTATTCTCCTACCGTTCAACAAGAATATAAATTATATAAGCATAAAGATGATTGCGAAGAGTTGGCAGCTGCTACAAGTGGAGTTGTATTTACGTACTATACAACCACAATTTTTGATCCCCCGGGTGTGGAGCCTGGAACATACTATATCAAGGTTAGTAGAAATAATGATTTTGTTGACACTAAGTATAATTTAAAATTTGAATGTAAAGATAACTACGCTCCTAGAATAACCGTAGTAAGTGTTGATGGTGATGATATACATCCTTATCCAGTATACAATCCAAATCCTGTTGTTGTTGTTGAGACAGATGAAGAAACAGATAGCTGTTATATTTCACTTGATGATAAAACATATTCTGATATGGAAGCTGACGTATTAGAAGAAAGTGAAAATACTAAGAAATGTGCTATACCAGAAGATGATGAATCCAAGAAGACATTTAACTGTGAGTCACCTGATCCAGGTGTTCCGGGACCAAAGCAATTGAGTTTAGCATGTAAAGACATTGTTGACAATGAAAATACAGCAGAGAATAACAAAGAGATAACAGTTGATTTTAATCTAGAAATCTGTTGTAATGGTTTGGAAGATAATTTTAATGAATTAGAGGACGGTGCAGACCCATATTGTCAGAATAAAGACAAGATCTTAGAAGCGGGTCTCAATGATATATGTTGGTGGAGTGAATGGGATGATTATACAAAGAACTCAGATTATTGCACTGGATGGTATATATGCCCCATTGGTCATGTTACATCGCAAATTAAAGTTGCAGTGTATACTGAAGCGATATCTCATGATGACTTGCACGTATACAAGCCTAATGAAGATGCTTCGCCCCGTCATACAAGTGAGAAGTTATGCGGGGATGGTAAAACAGAAGGAATGGGAGAAATGTATCATTTCGGCGGGAATAGTGGTGAATTCGTTCGAGAAATTGGAGGAACAGATAGAGTGAGGTTCAGATTTGAAAGCGATAGTGATGATAGGTTAGGTGATGGTGTTAAGGTATTAGAAATCACATGTGCACCAGGACCGACATGTAACGTGGCGTGCAAAGGTGATGGATTTCGTGCAAGCATTGTAAAAGATGATTGTGATGCGAATCCACCTCAAACAGAAATATTCGGAATTTTCATTGATGTAGATCCTGCTACTGAAAAATGTTGCTGTGTACCTTAATCAAAAATGCAAGAATTATAGAAATTAATTAAATTTATTTTGAACCATAAAGAACAAACTGACTCAATAAAGCTTCTAACTGAATAAATTCATCAGAGCCTTCTGTCATCCTGAATTCTATTTCTCCGCATTTTTCCATCAACAGCATTTTCTTTTCATTAGCTAGGTCTAAGTTTAGGATTTCCTGCTGTATTTGTTTTATTATGTCTAAGCCAGATAAACCATAGTTCAGCATTATATCCATTAATTTGTTTCTTGCGTCGATGAATTTGTTTTGCAATGCCAGTTTTAAGGCTTCATCAACTTCTTTTGGCTTTGCAACAGATGCCATTGAGTAGATGGTTTCTTCATTAATGTCCTGGCTAATAGCAGCAGAGCTTTGCAATACATTATTTATTTTTCTTGCGTCTCCTTCGCTTATGTTAAATAATGCTTCTTTTGCTTTTTCATTGATTTTGATATTTTCGTCTTTTTCAATTTTTTCAATCACTGCAAAAATTTCCTTTTTTTCTAAAGGCTTAAATCTGAACATTGCACATCTGCTTTGTATAGGATCAATGATTTTTGAGGAATAGTTTGCTGAGAGGATGAATCTTGTAGTTTGAGTGTAGTTTTCCATTGTTCTACGCAAAGCTTGTTGAGCCTCTCTTGTAAGAGCGTCGCAATTATGCACTACAATGTTATTAGCGATAAATTTTCTAGAGTCTGTAGAAACGCAGTATACAAAATCTGGATTATTTGCTTTGTTAATAGAAGTTACAAAATGGTATGCTGATTCACCAAGTTTTAATTTTTCTCTCCATTCCTTAAAGTAAGGGACTGGTCTAAAGCTATAGACATTTTTCCCAAGACTTTTTTTCCAATCAAGATACCGAATTACTTCTTTTGAGATTTTTTGCTTGTATTCACAATATCTGTAGCCAATTGATGTAAGGAAATTGTGGATGTTTAGAGAAGAATTTGTAATCCAAATTCTCCCTTCTATGGTTTTTGTTCCGTCTTTTCTTAATGATTTAATGCCTGGACAAATTTTAAATTTAGAAATAATACCGAAAGATGTTAATAGGGATTTAATTTGTTCCAAATATTCAACTAAATTCTTTTTGAGATCTTCCCTTTTAGATATTCCAATAACTATTGGCTTTACAGTTCTGCCTTGAAATTTAGGTTCATATCCGTCTCCACCGAAAAGTGCAGCTAAGAATTCTTTTTGGATACTTTTGTCTCCATTCATTATCCAATCCGGGATTATGACCATATTATCAGTTTTCTTTCCAACTGGAGCGCCAAGTGAGTAGAACAAGCTTAGTAATTCAATCTTGTAAGCTCCAAATGACCATACTTCGCCATTCTTCCACCTAGAATGTCTGATGTTTCCTAGGCCGTAATATCCGAGTTGATTGATGTCTTTTTTAATTATCCTAATGTCTTCTTCCTTACCTGAAAAAAAGAGTTGCTTTGTTTTTAATGACAAACAACCATCACTAAATAAGTGGCCTAGAATTCTCGCGCAAATCATTGATTTATCGGATTTTAGGGGAAAGAGTTCTTTTGATCGAAGTTGTGCCAATATGTACTCTTGGTTGGATCTATTTTGAAGTCTCTTAGTGTTGTATAGCTTATGTAATGAATTACTTACATTGTCGACTAATTTGAATTTGTTGGAATCTTTTTTAACCAATCGATGCTTGATAAGGGGAAGATAGTAGTCGTTGTCCTTATCACTTAATATAGAAGTTATTTTTGAACTAATTACTGTGCTTTTTTTAGTGATTTCTTCTCTTGTCAACCCTTCTGGATGATTTCCAAGGAGTTCTACAATCGATTTTTCAGGTGAATTAGCAATATACCGTTCTTTTTTCTTTATTTCTTGGGGAAGGCCGATGAGATTATAAATTACTGGCTTTTCTGGAGTGAGTTTATTGATTTTTGGTATAGTTTGAGGGCAGAGGACTAGATCTTTTATTTTCAAATTATCTGCACGTTTCCAACCATTTACAGTCAAAAATTCGTGGTTTCCTGTAGCAATTATTTCTTTATCATGAATAGTAATTTTGTAATATTCTTGAGTAACATTGAATGGAAGTTTCACAGTTTTGGTAATTTTTGAATAAATCATGTCTCCGTTGTCATCTACGGACATTATTTTATAATTTTGACTCTCAAAATTTTCAACAAATTTGCCAATTGTAACTTCCTCAATGTCGTCATCGGATTGTACAATAATTTTAGTGTTATAATCTAAGCATTCATCCAGATATATAATTTTAAAAGGAACATCGCCTATTGCTTTTGTCCTTGCAAAATCTTTTACTTTGTTTCTTATTATGTCAATGCCCCTTTCATCTGATGCATTTAACTCTAAAAAGTTTTGGTGCCAAGAATCCTTGAACAGTTTTTTTGCTACCACTAAAGCTAAAGTTGTTTTTCCAACACCAGCTGGTCCTGTAAACAAAAGATGAGGTATATTTTGCAAGTCAACAAATGCTTTTATTCTCCTTACTATTTCTTTCTGGCCTTTTATTTCTGAGAAGTCTTTTGGCCTGTATTTTTCCGTCCAAATAGTGCTATCCATGCTGTATAGAGAATGAATGTGAATTTAAATAGTTATTGAAATTAGATTATATCTTCTTCTGCAATTACCATGAAGTCGCCCATGGCTATTACTGCACTAAAAGGTATCAGAATGTGGCCTTCTTTATCTTTTTCGAGCTCTAGTTTAGCTGTGTAGGATGTTGGATTGTGAAGGACTAAGTGGATTAGCTCTCCTGACCTTGTTTCAAATATTAAATCTCCTACTTCTCCAAAGCGCTTTCCTGTTTTACTTACAACAGTTTTTCCAATAAGTTGTTTTGAGAATTTCTTGTCTTCTTCTGTCATTAATACCCCTCACGAGTAAATATTGATAATTAAAATAACTTAAGTTATATTTAAATGTTTTGCTTTAAAGTTTATTGAATTTGTGATAATAAGGTGCTGACTTCTTCCTCATTATAGCAGGTTTCTCTTAGACCGCAGTTAGTGCATTTGTTCTTGTTCTCGCAGTAATTTGGAGGAGTGCTGTTTTTTAGCAGGTTTTGGACTTCTTTTACTAAAGATATTATTTCTTCTCTCATGAAAGGGTTAATTGCTATGTGCCTTGTTTCTTTTGCATCAAGGTAGTTTACGAAGCCTTCCTTGACATTTGTTTTGAATTTCTCTTCTGCTAACAGTGCATAAGCTATTATCTGTATCCTGTGGCCCGGCCAGACGCCCTCTTTAGGCATTTTTCCGGTTTTAAGCTCTACAGGAACACATCCTGTTTCATATACCTCTATTCTATCAATTATGCCTTTTAGCTGCAGTTCGTCAGAAGTCACTCTTAATTCAGAGATAATTTTTGGAGTTAGTTTCTCCCATAATTCAGGGCCATATACCTTGTATTCCTGGGTAAAATCAAAGATATTTTTTGCTCTTGTTTCTGCTTCTCCTAAAATCAACGGCCATGTTCTTTTAAAGACATCAACTATATCGAGATTTACTTCCTTTATTCTTGATTTAAACTTGATTATTTTTTCTCTTAATGCTCTTGAGTAAAAGTTCTTGTATAAGTTTATTAATTCACTATATTGGGTTTTTTCCTTAATTGATGCAACAATTTTTTCTTCGCTCTGATTAACAAAATCATAAATTTCATGCCTTAACGTGCCAAGAACAAGGCTTTCTTTTGGAGGCTCTTCTAAAGCTAGGATTTTCTGGAGAAAAAGCTTTCTGGAGCAGAAAAGATAAGAACTAAGCGTCGATACAGAAATTTTCATAAACTGAGGATGTTTTATTGATTTAAAAGTTTTGTGGGTGAATGACCAGTGGAGCGTAGCGAAACTGGGCTCGGAAATCCCAGAGGGATACAGGAATGATAATGGCTGCATCTTTGATTTCCAGCTGTCCAGTGGCCATTTAATTATTATTCACTAAATATTTAAATATCAATAAAAAATAATAGGAATATGAGCGCAAAATCAAGATTAGAGCTGATAAAACAGGTAGGAGAGGAAATAATAACAGAGGCTGAATTAAAGCAGTTATTGGAAGAAAAGAAAAATCCAATAGCATATGATGGTTTTGAGCCTTCTGGGACTAATATTCATATTGCGCAAGGACTTCTTAGATCAATAAACGTCAATAAGATGACTAAGGCTGGATGTAAATTCAAGTTTTTGGTTGCTGACTGGCACGCATGGGCTAATAACAAGATGGATGGAAATCTGGAGCATATACAAAAGGTAGGTAAGTATATGATTGAAGTGTGGAAGGCCTGTGATATGGATTTAAAGAATGTTGAGTTTATATGGTCTAATGAGCTTATGAAAGATTCTAAGTACCTTAAAACAGTCATGCAGGTAGCTAGAAACAGCACTGTAAAGAGAATCATAAGATGTTCGCAGATTATGGGAAGAAGTGAAAATGATGCTCTACAGGCTTCCCAGATATTTTATCCATGCATGCAATGCGCTGATATTTTTTATCTTAATGCAGACATTACACAGTTAGGTATGGATCAAAGAAAGGTTAATGTGCTGGCAAGGGAAATAGGGCCTAAATTAGGGTTTTGGAAGCCGGTTGTTGTCAGCCACCGTATGTTGATGGGTTTAAGCCAGCCGCCAAAAACAGAAAAAACAGTGGAAAGGGCCATTGAAATGAAGATGTCCAAAAGCAATCCGGACAATGCAATTTTTATGACTGATGATGATGATGAAATAAAAAGAAAAATAAGCAAGGCTTATTGCCCAGAAGGTGTTGTGGAAGAAAATCCAGTCCTGGAGTACTGCAAATATATTATTTTTGAGAAATTTAAGACTTTAAAGATAGAAAGACCAAAAAAATTTGGCGGTAATCTGGAATTTAGTTCTTATGATGACCTGGAAAAGAAATTTTCGCAGAAAAAACTACATCCCATGGATTTAAAACAAGGTACTGCAGAATATTTAAACAAATTAGTAGAACCTGTAAGAATAAAATTGGAGAAAAACAAGGATGCGCAAAAATTAGCTCAGGAAATCAAAGGTTTTGAAGTGACAAGATAGCTAGTTCTGTTCTATAGAAACCAAAGTATAGTTTTTATTAAGATATTTTTTTGCGACTTTCTTTATATCATTGATTTCAACTTTTTTTATGTTTTTTATGTAATTGTCTGCTAATGATGCACTTTTAATTGTTTCCCAGAAAGCGCTATTGTCTGCTGAATGAAAATTGTCTTCCATGTTTAATGTGTAGTTTCCCTCAAGGTATGTCTTTGCTTCTTCTACATCTTTTTTATTTACTTTGTCGAGTTTTCTGAACTGTTGGAGTGTTATTTCTTTTGCTTTTTCTATGTTTTTCTTGTCCAAACCAGCGAAAACAGCGAAAAATCCGTAATCAGGATCATGTTCATTCAAAACTCCTACCTGGTAAGCTAGGCCTCGTTTGTTTCTTATTTCGTCAAATATCCATCCGGATTGCCCGCGACCCAGAATAGCTGTTATAACGTCGAGTATGTAGCTGTCTTTATGAAGTCTTGGGACTGTTTTATAGCCAAGAACCATGTAAGAGTTATGTATTTTCCTTTTTTCTGTAAACCTGTTTGGTTTTGTCTGCAATGGATCATTTATTCTTTTTCTTAATGATGTTTTTTTGGGTTTTAGATTGCTGAAATATTTCTCTATCTTTTCTTTCACATTATCTACATTGCCTACAACAGAAATAATAATATTATTTGGAGTATAGTGCTTATCATAGTAATTAATTATAATATTTCTGTTAAAGCTTTTAACAGATTCTACAGTTCCGCAAGTTGGATTTTTTGCAGGGTGCTTCTTAAAAAGATTCTTCTGGAATAATATCCATTGGTATTGTTTTGGGTCGTCTGTTATCATGTTTATCTCTTTTGATATCACCTGCTTTTCCTTTTCAACCATTTTTTTGCTGAAAAGAGGATTTGCAACCATATCAGAAAGAATATCCAGGGCAATTTCGAATTTCTTGTTTATTATTTTGATGAAAAATGCTGTCCTGTCTCCGGAAGTATATGCATTAAATTCTGCACCATATTTTTCAATCTCATTTGCAATTTCCCTGGAATCTTTTCTGTTTTTTGTGCCTTCAAACAGCATATGCTCTAAAAAATGGGATATTCCGAAGATTTTTTTGGATTCGTCGTTAGATCCTACCTTGAACATAACCTCGACAGCTACGGATTTTGAAGAATTCTTGCTGAAAAGGACTGTTAGGCCGTTTTTTAGGACATATTTTTTCATTATTGTGGAAAGATTTATATCGTTTTAATACTTTTCTTTTTTAAATGAGGGCAAATGATTTTAAAGGTATTTTGGAGAAGAATAAGTCTGATTTTGCACTATTTTATACTCTTGATCAGGAACCTAATCCTAATATGTTTTACTTCTCCGGTTATAGGGGGGTAGGCGCCCTGATAATACCTAAAAAGAAATCTCCTTGTTTAATGGTTCCGAAGATGGAGGTGGAAAGAGCTAAGAAATCGATGGTTAAACAAGTTTGTGTGATGAATAAAAAGCGGTTTTTTGAATCGATATCAAATATCATCAAAAAAAGAGGTATCCTAAGCAAAAAAATAGGAATAGATAATGACAATTTTTCCTTAAATGCATATAAATATTTTAAAAAAACGTTTAAGAATGTAAAAACCAAAGATATCTTTTATGATTGCTTAAAATTAAGGGAAGTTAAGACAAATAAAGAGATTAGGATATTAAAGAAATCCTGCAATTATGCAGATAAAATAATTAAAAAAGTAATAAATAATTTTAAAGATTTTAAGACAGAGACTGATGTGTCTGGTTTTCTTGAATATGAAACAAAAAAACTTGGTTTGGATATCGCATTTAGTCCTGTTGTTGCGTCTGGAAGCAACGGTAGCATGCCTCACCATGAACCAACAAATACAAAATTAAAAAAGGGTTTTTGTGTAATAGATTTTGGTGTTAAGTACAAAGGTTATTGCTCTGACATAACAAGGACGATTTATTTGGGTAAAGCAAGCGGTAAGGAGAAGCAAACATACAATTTTTTATTGGATGTCCAGGAAAATATTATTAATAATATAAAAATCAATGATAATTGCGGGAAAATGTACGGGGATTGTGTTAAAAATCTGGGAAAATATTCTAAATATTTTATTCATGGCTTGGGGCATGGTGTGGGTGTAGAGATTCATGAACTGCCAAATTTGTCTTTGAATTCAAAAGATAAGGTTATGGAAAACATGGTTTTTACAATAGAGCCTGGAATTTACATACCAAAGAAATTTGGAATAAGGATTGAAGATACTGTTTTAATGGGGAAAAAGGCAAATGTTTTGACTAAAGTGTCGAAAGATTTATTAATCATCTGAAAGTACGTTTTTTGATGAAATACGACGAAAAAAAGTTTAATTCTTCTGTTGAGGGATATAAAAAGATTCTTGGAAATGTTGAAGCAAAATCATTTTTAGTAGTTTTTGATATAAGCAATAAGAAGGCTTTCTTTTCCCTTGCACCGCTATCCAGAGCGATACACGAGCTAGGAGCCGATATGAATGTTATGGGAATAAACGAGAATTCAGAAACATTGGATGTTTTACATGAGGTATGGAAAGTCTTCAAACAAAACAAAGAAGGAAAAATTGATGAGAAGATTGAAGCTCTTGTGGATTTTATAGATGAAGTGGAAAAAAGAGCAAAAGGAAAGTTTATAGGCTTATTTGAAGGTCCTGATTATATTTTAGAAGCTAAAGAGTTTGGTTTTGAAGGCAGTTATACACTGCCATTCAAAGATGGCTGGTTCAGGGAGCACAGAAGCAAAGAGCTGGATGAGACCTGCAAGAAAGCATGGAGAGATGTTTATGACCTAAAAAATAATGAAAAGGTTTCTGTTGGGTTTGTTTTGATTCAGAAAGATGATATGCTTGGACATCCTCTTGAGGATTATCTTGATTCATATGTAATATCATGGCACATGGGACATAATTGTCACGGTTCCAGTGTTGTAATGGGCTCATATACTCAAAGGAAATCTATGCTGCAGAAAAGTGAAAGCATATCGGAGTTAAAGTCTGTTTTATTGGGGTGTGAGTTATGCAAGAATGTTGATGAGGAAGTATTTAAAAAATATAAAACATTGTCAGGATTGTTAAAACTAGACAGAATTACTGTTGTTGATGCGTCTTTCTTTATATCTGGAAAAGGCTACCCTGGAAAGCATATTTTTGGGGAGGTTATTGGATATCCTTCATTAGATAAAAAAACAAGGTGGCAAAGTCCTGGGCAGATGGTGTATAAGCTTGATTTTTACCCTCAAACAGCTTTGGATGAAAGAGAACCATTAGCAAGAGTAGCTTTCACTGAAACATTGCCTGTAGATATTTTTATTGAAACGTGTAATATTGATTGGAAAGAAATGAGGGACAGAAACTGGAAAATAAAAGAGATTGCCGATAAGTGTAAATTAATTAAAGTTTATGGTGAGAAAATTGATGGCTTTCAGACAGATTTTGAAGTAGGCTTAGTAAAAAAAGATGGAGTACATAGGTGGGTCAGGACATCTGATACTGATGTAAGAGAAAAGATAAGTTCCGAGTATCTAAAAAGAACAGGTATAAAGGCCGGAACTATGGCTAATCTTCCAGGGGGGGAGGCTTTTGTAACTCCCGAATATGTAAAAGGAACTATTGTGGGAGATGTTGTAATAAGCATTGATCAGAGTTATTTGCTGTCCGAGGAAAAACCCTTGGTTGTTGATGCAAGAGGAGATAACTATAAGATAATTTCCGGACCAAAAGAAATAATAGAAAAACTTGAAGAAAAAAAGAAGGACGCCTGGGAGATGATTATGAACCAAGAACGATTTAAGAGTGCTCCTCAGGAAGTTATTGACCTTAAAAAGAAGAACTTCAATATGATAAATGAGTTTGCTATGAACACAAATCCTAATGCTAAGTTATGCAATTACCTTATTGTGAATGAGAAAATTGCAAAGATGATTCATATTGCTTTAGGCTCTGGTTTTGAGCCTGACAGGGCAACAGAGTACCATACAGACATTGTCATTAACAGCCCGAGGCAAAAAATGAACATTTACGGTGTTGATGAAAAAGGCAACAAGCATTGGATTATAAAGGAAGGGGAATTTGTTGTTTAAAATGCCTAAATATGCTGAGATTGTTCTTAAGAAATGTTTGGGTCTGAAAAAAAATGAGAGGGTTTTGATTGTTACTGATTCTAAATTGTATGGTGTTGCAAAGATGTTTTTGGATGAATCCAAAAAGATTGCTAGTAAAGCAAAATTAATTAAAATTTCAATCCCAAAAGTTCATGGTACTGAGCCTGATGGAAGAACGGCAAAAGAGATGTTGGGTTGGGATGTGGGAATTCTTATAACTTCAAAATCCTTGAGCCATACAAAGGCAAGAAAGAATGCTTGTGATAATGGTGTTAGAATAGTTACTATGCCAGGGATTTCTAAAGAAACTTTAAAGAGGACAATAGATATTGATTATGATAAGCTGGAAATGGTCCATAACAAACTTGCAGATATAATAGATAAAGGCAAGAAAGTTAGAATAAAAACAAAACTAGGGACAGATATGCATCTTAGTGTTGCAGGCAGGAAGGCTTTTGGAAGAGATTCAGGATTGTTTAGAAAAAAAGGGGCTTTTGGAAATTTGCCGACTGGGGAAGTTTTTATTGCTCCGGTTGAAAAAACCGCAAATGGCGTTTTTGTTGCAGATGCTTCGTTTGCGGATATTGGGAAATTAAAAAAACCATTGAAAGTTTATGTTGAGAAAGGTTATGCTGTGGAATTTGAAGGGTATGGGGCAAAAAAATTAGAGAAAATAATTGATTCTGTCGGTAAGAAAGCAAGGAATATTGCGGAGCTGGGCATTGGGACTAATGAAAAGGCAATTATTACCGGGAATATTTTAGAAGATGAAAAAGTTAAAGGTACGTGCCATATTGCTTTGGGAAATAATGCTGGTTTTGGCGGCAAAGTACATGTTCAACTGCATATGGATGGTATTATTAGAAAACCTACAATATGGGTTGATGATAAGAAGATAATGAGTAATGGAAAGCTACTAATTTAGTTCTTATTTAAATCAAAAGTTTTTTAAATATGAAAAACTGGTATAATACCTAAAATGGCTGCAAAAGAAAAGAATATTTTGGATAGTGTGATATATAGCTATACTTCTGATACTGGCCAGATTAACGAAGAAAACAGGATTCTTAAAGAAACTATAAACAGCCTAAAAGAGGAGATTGACAGGCTTAAGGTACCCCCATTAATGGTCTCTGAAGTCAGGAATGTTTTTGGAAAAGATGCTGTAATAAGGCTACCAAATGGCAATCAGTTTTATGTTAATATTTCTGAGGATTGTGGCAAGGTCAAGCCAGGAGATGTTGTTTTAGCAGACCAGAAAAACCTTACGATAATCAGGAAGATACAAACCACAAAGACGTTTGATATAGATAATTTTGTCATAGTAGAAAAGCCGAAGATTTCATGGGAAGAAGTAGGGGGTTTAAGCTTTCAGGCAAATGAAATAAAAGAGGTTGTTGAGCTCCCATTAAAAAAACCAGAATTGTTCAAAAAAGTAGGTATTACGCCGCCAAAAGGAATATTGCTTTATGGTGCTCCCGGTACTGGAAAGACCTTGCTGGCTAAAGCTGTTGCTTCATCTACAAATTCTACTTTCATACAGATTGTCAGTTCTGAGTTAGTGCAGAAATTTATTGGAGAAGGGGCAAAGATGGTCAAGGAAATTTTTGAAATGGCAAGGAAGAAGGCTCCGGCTATCATTTTTATTGATGAATTGGATGCATTAGCTGCAAAAAGGATTGAAATGGGAACAAGCGGAGAAAGAGAAGTTAACAGGACGTTTATGCAGCTTTTGGCTGAAATTGACGGGTTTAAGGCTTTGGATAATGTCAAAATAATAGGAGCAACAAACAGAAAAGATATTCTTGACACGGCAATTATAAGGCCCGGGAGATTAGATAGGCTGATTCATATTCCACTACCTAATAAAGAATCGAGATTGGAGATTCTAAAAATCCATTGCAAGGATATGGGTTTAAATGAGGATGTTGATTTGGGGAATATCTCCTCGTTAATGGAGGATATGTCTGGAGCTGAAATAAATGCTGTTTGCACAGAAGCGGGTTATTTTGCAATAAGGGAAAACAGGACTAAAATTACAAGAAAGGATTTCTTGAATGGGATAGACAAAGTCAAGAAGGAAGAGGAAATAGAAGGCGAAGATTATATTAGGATGTTCGGCTAAAGCCGAACGACCGAAAATCTTTGATTTTCGAGTATGTTTGGTTAATTGTTTCTTAAGAAAAGTATGTGCTCGTCAGTTACTTCCGTCAATCATCGCTTGCGCTCTTAGGGTGTTCACCAACTCATCGCACATATCAGAATAATGTATTTTGTTTTATAAATTTTATTGTTTTATTTTAATGTCTACGCATATTCTAAACACTCTTGGAGAGAACTGGCCGCATTTTACAATGTTTAGGATTTTGCATTGTTTTTTCTTTTTTTTACACTTGTTTTTTATGATTTTTGTTATTTCATCGTATTTGTTTTCTTCAGAGAAACTGTAAAGGTGTATTATTCCGTTCTTTTTGATTTTACTCACTGCCAAATCGAGGAAATTCTCTGCTCCTTTTGGCAAGGGCATTATGATCCTGTCAAATTTCTTGTTTATTTTTGGCAAAATATTTTTTACGTCCCCTTTTATTAATTCTATGTTTTTTGTTTTATTTAATTTTAAGTTTTCTAATGCGTATTTATGCGCTGTAGGGTTTATTTCAATGCCCATTATGTTTTTTACTTTAGTGTTTTTTGAGATTGTTAGGGGGTACACACCGCAACCGGAGAACATTACTAAAACAGATTCATTATTTTTAACTTGATTGGATATTCTTTTTCTCTCCTCACTTAGTCTTGGGGAAAAATATACTTTTTCCACGTTCAATTTTAATCTTGTGTTGTTTTCGGTATAAATAGTTTCTTTGTTGTTTTCTCCTGTCAATAACTTTAATTTTGGAGTCCTGTATTCTCCGGAATATTTCCTTGTTTTTTTGTATACTGATTTAATCTGATTATAATTTTTTATGATTTCGTTTCCTATTGTTTTTTCTTTTTTTGACAGTTCTTTAGGAAAATCAGAGAAAATAATAATTCCACCCACTATATCATATGAAGATGGAACCATTGCTAGTTCTTTATTTGTTAATTTATTTTTCAGTATATCTTTTAATTTGTTTTTCATTTTAGAAGTCTCCCAATGATTTCTGCTGTTTTTTTGATGTTTCTTTTTTTAGTTTTTCCAGTGTGTTTTCTACTCTTTGTTCTGAGAACTCATACTTATCAATAAGCATTTCTTTTATCTTTTCATTATTTACATTCTCCCATTTTAAGTTATAATTATCCGTAGTTGGTATTTTTTTAATCAAATAAAAAACATCTGTCCATGGAAAATCGAAGTAATCATTCCATTTTACTTCTTTAAATAAAGTATCGAAATCGGTTTTATGCTGCTTGACAAGTTTTAGTGCGTTTTTGGGTCCTGCACCTTTAATTCCGCCAGGATTGTAATCAGTTCCTATAAGCATTGCTAATACAATTAATTGACTTTGATCTATTCCTAAATTGTTGAGATTTTCAGACAAATCTATTAATTCCGGGCTTATTGTTTCATATCCTATTGTGTGTCCTTTTTTTCTTTTCCCAGATATTGACATGTTTCTTACAAGCTTTGTTGCTCCATGCACTAATGAATCAAAATCTTGAGAGCCAACTGCAAAACCTTTGTTTTTCTGGACCATATAAGCTGCCTGAGCTTCCCCTTCTGAAGGAGCCTGTACAATTGGCAGACCTAACAAAGAAACAAGCTCTTTTGCCTCATCAATCATCTCTTTGCTTAATCTGGAGGTTCTGGAAGCATATTTTTTCATCTCTTCTTTATCATCCTTTTTTTGGGCTTCTAAAAATTTCTTCTCTGCCCCTAATTTTAAAGCTCGCCTTTCTTCCCTGGTTTTCTGCTTTAATTCCGGAGGTTTTCCATCAAATACAAAAACAGGTTTTATGCCTTTCTGCATCAAACTTGCTGTTCTTGAAAATAATCCCACTAAATGTGAAGTTATATTTCCCTTGGAATCCATAAGTAATGAACCATCTCTCCCCCTTATTGTAGTTATAAACTGATAAAGAACATTATAAGAATCTAAAATTACTATTTTGTTTTTTAGGTCTTCTAATTCTATTTCTTTTGATATTATCAGGCCTTTAAATGCTACTCCCATTTTTATTATCAAATACTATATTTTTTTGATGGTTATGTTTTTGAATTCTTTGTTTAACATTTCTTGGGCTTTTTTTGTCAGATCTCCATTAGTTAGGAAGAGCAATGGGAGGTTTTTTGATTGTGCCTGTATGACTGCAGTGCTGAGGTCGGAGTCGCTTATTTTCTTCTTATTCTTTGATTTACAGAAATATTTTATGTTTCCTATTGTGGTCTGGAGCCCGATTATGAAATCCGTTTCAGAGCCTTTCTTTGTGTCATATTTTTCAATTATATTGATTTTAGACCTATTAAAAAAATCATGTGTGGTTTTTAAAAATATGTTTTTATCTATTGCCTTTCTAGGCTTTTTTATTGCAGCGTCTTTTTGAGGTGTCTTCAACTCATCAGAAATCTTTGATTTCTGAGTGTGCTCAGAAACTCCCTGCGTTTCTGACATTTCCGAACCGTTCTTATCTTCATTCGAAAGTTTTTTTATTTCTTGTTTTCGTTCTTCTAATAATTTTTCTTGTGTTGTTTTTTCTGCTGGCTTTTCTATTGTTTTTCTAGGTATTGTTTCTCGTTTTATTGATAATTTATTTTTTATTAATATCTCTGCTTCTTTATTATCAGTCAAATACCATTTCCAGAATATTTCTATTTTGTTTTCGTAATTTACCTGCAAGGGAACTGCAAAATCTTTTATTTGCCTTAGCGCTACCCTAATGGCCGGTTCCTGACCAAAGTCCCTCAATATCTTATTTTGACCTAACAACTCATATGCTTTTTTCTCCGTCCCGTTTAAATTATCTACAAAATTCTGGAGCTTGTTTTCCTGACCTGAAAAATAATATAATGGGGAGCCGCCAACTTTAAGGTTTGATATCTTAATTTGTTTTGCTGTTAACAGTTCAGAAAGTCTTGCAGAAGTCATCAATATATTGTCATTTATTTCTTTGGAAACCTTGACTGGTAAAATTGGTCCTTTTTCTTTAATAATAGTTAGTATTTTTTCATTTGTGTCCATAATACCGAGAAAGAGCCAATATATTATATATTTTTTGTGCTAAGGCCTTAGCCAGCGGCATTCCCAATAACTAACGTCATTTTCATCATCTACTACGCCAAGAAGCAGTCTTTTGCGGGTTGAATGAGCTACACGGTTTTTAGCTGCAAATTCATACCAAGTTAGTGTAGATCCTTCATAAACTGGATAGACAATCCATTTTGCATGGTCTTCTCCTGGTTTTACACCCCGATCATATACTCTAAAATCTGCTCCAAACTTCAATGCAGTTTTTATTATATATCCCCTATTTCTTATATCCCTATAGACACAAAACCTTATCCAGAAATTCGGCACAAGTTTTTTAGCTTTTTTTGAAAACTCATCAAAATCCATAGTTTTGGTTTTTGTTTTGTATATCTCGATTGTGTTTTTTTCCGCTAGGTATGATGCTTCTATTAAGGATAGTTGCACTTTTCCATTGTCAAGCAAAGCTCCAAATCTGCCTTGATTATATAATTCTCTTGAAGCATCTGAAATTTCAGTCAATACTTTGTCTTTAACAAAGTCTGATCTGATTTTTTGTTTCTTTTCTTCCTTATCCTTCTTTTCTGCTTTCTTCTCGGATTTTGCCATTTTATCATTTAGGTGTTTTTTACACTGCTTAAAAATGTTGTTGTTTTTGTGGTGAGTAATTTTAATTGCTTTCAATATAGAAAATATTATAAAATAAAAAGGATTATATTACTGTAGATATTACTGTTTAAAATGCAAATATTATTTTTAGGCACTTCTTCAATGGTGCCGACAAAGGAAAGGAACCAGAGTGGTATTTTGATTAGTTATGGCTCTGAAGGGATTCTTGTTGATTGTGGTGAAGGGACGCAAAGGCAACTAAAGATTGCAGGAATAAGTTTGGCGAAAATTACAAAAATATTGATAAGCCATTGGCATGGGGACCATGTTTTAGGGTTGCCTGGATTGATACAAAGTATGAGCGCAGCGGGCTATGAGAAGAAATTAAGGATTTACGGACCTACAGGAACAAAGAAATTCATGAAAAAGATGTTTGAGGCTTTTCTATTTGACAGAAAAATAGATATTGAAGTTAATGAAGTTAAAAAGGGAGAATTTTTTGAAAATAAAGAATTTGTTTTGGAAGCTGAGACTTTAGAGCATAATATTGAGACTGTAGGGTACAGTGTTTCTGAAAAAGACAAAAGGAAAATAAATTTGAAGTACACAAAAAAATTAGGTATTCCTCAGGGGCCTTTGCTTGGAAATCTTCAGGATGGAAAAAGTGTTATGTGGAAGGGAAAGAAGGTAGATGTCAATAAAGCAACTAGTGTTGTGAAGGGAAAGGTAGTTGCAATCATAAATGATACTGTTCCCTGTAAAGGCGCTGATGTTTTAGCCAAAGGGGTGGATGTTTTAATATGCGAGGCAACATATTCTTCAAATTTAGAAAGTAAAGGGGAGGAGCACGGGCATATGACTTCAAAACAGGCAGCAGAGCTTGCAAATAGGGGACAGGTAAAACAGCTTGTTTTGACACATTTCAGTGCAAGGTACAAGAACACGCACGAGCTTGAAGAGGATGCAAGAAATTATTTTGATGATGTTTTGTGCGCAAAGGATTTTATGAAGATTAATTTGTAGGGGTTTTACATGTCTCTTAAATCTAAAGGTATAAATGGAGAAAGAGAGCTTATACATAAATTCTGGAACACTAATTCGTGGGCTGCTGTCCGGGTTGCAGGTAGCGGTTCAATGAAGTATCCTTCTGCAGATATCCTGGCTTCCAATAAATTAAGAAAGCTGGCAATAGAGTGTAAGGTAATTAAAGAACACAAAAAATATTTTGAGAAAAAAGAAATATTTGATTTGAAGAAGTTTGCTGATATGTTTGGTGCTGAGCCGTGGATCGCAATCAAGTTTAAAGGTTACGACTGGCACTTTGTTTCTTTAGAAGGCCTGGAAGAGACAGACAAGAATTTTGTTATTGATGTTGACACTACTAAGTGTAGTGGTTTGTTATTTGAAGAAATAATAAATAAATAAAAAATTAAAATTATTATTTTTTTCTTTTCTTCAGAGACCTTTCGATTTTTGTCTCTTCTTTTATTACCTTATCAACAGCCCGTTCTATATGTCCCTCAATTCTTGCTACCCTCCTTTCCATGAGGACCATAACTCTCAAAGAATACACGATTGCTGCTAAAGTACCAACAATTATTGCTAATGTAACTTCTTGAACACCAAAAGCCAATTTTACCACCCCCTTTTATGAATATTTATTATTTTATATCTTATGTGATATCTAAAAGAAAGTTATATAAAAACCTTTCGTATTATAGTATCATAAATGCGCTTTGGTTAATCAAACAGAAGTCAAAAGATTCTTCAAGAATTTTGTTGTGTGTGTGTTTCTGATCCAGATACACAAATCATATTCTGGGTGTACCTCGTCTTCTTGAAGGGGAAATATAATTGTGTTAGTATCATCCACCAAACTCATCCTTATTCCCGTGTTGGGTGTTTTTAGTGTGATTTTTGTTTTGTTTTTTGTATCAATGTTTGTTTTTACGTATGCTGATGTTTTGTCTTCTGCTGGGAATAATATCTCTTTCTTTGCGTCTTTGAACAAAAATGCCAGGTGTTTGTGGATGTTTTTCCTTCCTCTTAGCACGGCAACTATGTTTTCGTCCTGGTTTGTGTTTTTTTCGTGCACTTCTTGAAAGGTGTTTATTAAATTATTAAATGTTGTATTTTTAATTTGTGATAATCTTGTTTCGGTTTTTTTTTCTATTTGTTTTTTTATGTTCTCTAGTACCCCTTTAGGTGGAATAGCTAAATATTTTATTGGTTTGCCTAGTTTCATAACAACAAATCCTTTTTTTTCTAAGCTTTCGAGAACATCATAACTTCTGCTTCTTGGTACATTAGCTATATCTGAAAGCTCTCCTGCTGTTGAAGTTCCCTTAGATAATAGGGCAGCCCAGATTTTCGCTTCATATATATTTAATCCAAATAATTGTGTTTTTTTAACTAGTTCTGGTGTGTGTGGCATAAGTTGGAGTGTTCTTAGAGTGTATATAAACCTTACGGTTTTTGTTACTTAAAAATGATAAAAATGGTCTATTGTTGTGTGTGCCCTTTGTTTCTTATGGAAGGTTTGGTTTTGTGTTGTAGTGGTTTTTTGTTTGCTGTTGTGTTGTTGGTTGGGTATTATATTATTAATTTATTATTATAATATTATTTATATATATTTGTTTTCTATATAGAAAAGAAATAAATAATAATAAACAAAAAAACAAAAACACATTAGATATAAATATAAGATAAACATAAAATATAAAATTATAAAACAAACATCTGAACAACAACAACAAATTTACACCCACACTTACAATATAACATCTCCATAGGAAATGGAACTCTAGGTTGTAGAACGAAAAAACTTAAATAGGTATGTTTCCTATGGAAAATGGTATGATAAAAAACAATCTTACGTCTTTTTTTGAGGAGTTCTTGTATAAGGAGTCTTTATTTCTTGATAGGAGCGCATTACTACCATCTTTCGTCCCGAAAAGTGTGCATCATCGGGATGGGGAGATAAATAAGGTTGCAGCTATCTTGGCACCGGCGCTAAAACAAGAAAAACCCTCAAACCTATTTGTTTATGGGAACACCGGCACAGGAAAAACCCTCACAATCAAACACGTTACAGATAATATGGAGAACATAGCTAAAAACAAGAAAATTCCGTTAAAGATAGTTTATGTTAATTGTAAACTAAAGCGTGTTGCTGATACTGAGTATAGGCTAATGGCACAATTATCCTCTTTTTTTGGAAAGGCCATACCTTCAACAGGATTGCCAACCGATGATGTGTATAAGGCATTTTATGGTGCAGTCGAAAAAGAAAAATGTGTTGTGATAGTAGTCTTAGATGAAATAGATCAATTAATCCGTCGCGCAGGCGACGGCGTTCTTTATAATTTAACAAGGATTAACGAAGAACTGAAAAACTCCCAAATATCATTAATAGGAATTTCAAATGACACGACATTTATAGAAAATATAGATACTCGGGTGAAATCATCTTTGTCAGAAGAAGATATTTTGTTTCCACCATACAATGCTCTGGAGATGCAGGGCATATTAAAAGAAAGGGCATCAAAGGCATTTAAGGAAAATATAATTGAGCAGGGGGTAATTGAAAAATGCGCAGCGTATGCTGCAAGAGAGTATGGAGACGCGAGAAGAGTAATTGAATTGATGAGGGTATCTGGGGAGATAGCCGAAAGAGCAAAAAAAGATACCATATCTCTAGAGCATATTGACGAGGCAGAAGAAAAGCTAGAGAGAGAAAAAATATTTGATATTATAAAAACACAACCTAAACAATTCCAAGCTGTCTTGTTTTCTATAGTGTCTTCAAGGAACAAAAACTTGTCAATCTATACTGGGGAGATTTATGATTTTTACAAAAAATTATGCTTTAAAATTGGTCTAAGGCCGTTAACCCAAAGAAGAGTTTCTGATATCATAAGAGAATTTGAATTGATTGGAATAATTAATACAAAGACCATATCAAAAGGAAGATATGGCAGGACAAGAGAGATAACTTTGTCAGTTCCTTCATCAATACTACCTTTAACCAAAAAAATTCTTGAAGAGGAGCTGGCATCAGCTTAAAAAATGCAAACACTTGAAACAAAGAGGAAAGGCATAGTAAATATTTTTTTAAAAAAAGGAGTACTTATTGACCAAAATTTATTGGAATACCTTGAAAACGGAAAAAACCTGGACGAATTTTCTAAATTAATTGAGGACAAATCTTCTAAAGATATAATGGTCCTTACCGAAAAGATAAAAGACTTACTTGGTCATAAACAAAATACCCAATTAAACTGGCCAGAATTAGAGAAATTAAAAGCGATTTCGGAAAAAACGGGCAGCAACGACAGCAACAACTTATTTGACCAAATACTAGACCACGAGAAGAAAGAAGAAACCAAGGAAGAAACAAAACTTGAGAGTAACGTAAAAATAGTGTCTTCTTATGATACAACTCCAAAAAAAAGGGAAGCAAACCACTTTGCACAATATTTCAATAGTAGATACCATTCTATAGAAAAACTTCTGAAACAAAGACAAGAGCTGCAGAACATTACTTCTATAAATAGGGTGGTCAATAAAAAAGATCGGGAACAGCTGTCTGTTATAGGGTTGGTCAGGGACAAGAAACACACAAAAAATGGAAACTATATTCTTACAATAGAAGACCAAACCGGGCAAATTAATGTTCTTACAAACAAAAACAAACCAGATCTGTTTAGGATAGCTAAAGATATTGTCTTGGATGAAATAATAGGTGTGGTTGGAGTAAACGGAGACAATATAATATTCGCAAGCAAGCTATTATTTCCAGATATACCTCTAGCTAAAGAAGAAAAAAAAACAGAGGAAGAACTATATGCAATATTCCTGTCAGACTTACATGTAGGATCTAAAAATTTTTTAGGGGATGATTTCAATAGATTCATAAAATGGATAAATTGCAACCTTGGTAATGAAACACAAAAACAAATAGCATCCAAGGTCAAATATATATTTATTGTAGGGGACTTAGTTGATGGTTGTGGGGTGTACCCCCACCAAGAGAAAGAACTTGAAATAAAAGACATTAAAGACCAGTATAAAGTATGCGCCGACCTCCTTAGCAAAATACCTCAGAACATAAAACTGATAATATGTCCTGGCAACCACGATGCAATGAGGTTGGCTGAACCCCAACCACCAATTTACAAAGATTTTGCAGAGCCACTCTATGACTTACCTAATGTTATTATGGTCTCAAATCCATCTGTCGTGAACATACACTCATTAGGCGATTTTCCTGGGTTCGATGTAATGCTATATCATGGTTATTCTTTTGATTTCTATGTGGCAGAGGTGCAGTCAATAAGAGACAATGGAGGTTATGACCGGGCAGACCTTTTAATGAAATTTTTGCTGCAAAAAAGACATTTAGCGCCATCATACACATCAACTCCGTATGTTCCCGATACCAACTCAGATTTTTTGGTTATAGATAAAGTTCCTGATTTTTTTGTCAGCGGTCACATACATAAGGCGGCAGCAGCAAAATACAAAGACGTAACTTTGATTTCCGGAAGCTGCTGGCAGAGCAAAACATCATTTCAGGAAAAAGTAGGACACAACCCAGAACCCAGCAAAGTTCCAATAGTAAATCTTCAAACGAGGCATGTAAAAATACTAAAGTTTGGGGAATAAACAACATAAAAAATAAAATGAAAGAGATTGATAATTATTTCAAAGAAATAGGACGGAAGATTACAGAGACTTACAAAGTGGCCAACAAAGCAAGAAAAAAGAACCTTGATCCAGAGGAACAAACAAACATACCCTTAGCCAAAAACATGGCAGAAAGGGTTGAAGGCCTAATCGGGGCAGTAATACCAGATATAATAAACTCAGGATTATCAAGAAGAATACAGGAACTAGAAAAAAAATATGGAAAACTAGACTGGAGAGTTGCTCTTTCTGTATCTTTAGAGGTCATTGACGAAAAATTCTGCAAGTTTGAAAGCAAATTAAAGGCAATGGAAACTGGGATAAAGGTCGGGTTGGCTTACCTGACGTCTGGTGTGGTTTCGAGCCCCTTAGAAGGATTTGTTGAATTGAAATTAAAGAAAAGAAAAGACGGAAAAGAATATTTTTGTTTGATGTACTCCGGGCCTATAAGAAGCGCAGGTGGAACTGCGGGCGCATTATCTGTGGTTATAGCAGACAATATAAGAAAAAAGATGGGTTATGCGGCGTATGATGCTACAGAAAAAGAAATAAGGAGGACAGTAACAGAACTTTATGATTATCATGAACGTGTTACAAATTTACAATATCTTCCAAGCGAAAAAGAGATAAGATTTCTTGTTAAGAATTTGCCGGTGCAGATAGATGGGGACCCTTCTGAGAAAATAGAGGTCTCTAATTACAAAGACCTTGACAGAATTGAAACTAACAGGATAAGAAGCGGCCCGTGCCTTGTGATGGGTGAGTGTATGGCGCAAAAGGCAAAAAAACTTTGGAATATTATGTCGAGGCAGTCAAATGAGGTGGGTCTTGATCATTGGTCCTTTCTTGACAATTTTATTTCTTTACAGAAACAAGCGAAATCAAAGGGAAGCCAAAGCAAAGATAAAATATTGCCAGTATATACATTTATTGAAGATTTAGTGGCTGGCAGACCTGTTTTGACACATCCATTAGCGGCAGGAGGATTTAGGCTGAGATATGGCAGAAGCAGAGTTTCAGGATATTCCTCAACATCAATACACCCATCTACTATGCACATATTAAAAAAGTACCTGGCAACAGGAACTCAGCTTAAGATAGAGCGTCCTGGAAAAGCGACGGCGATAACTGTTTGTGATAGCATTGAGGGCCCAATTGTGAAATTGAAAGATGGCAGGGTTCTAAGGGTAGATGATGAGGGGCTTGCAAAAACGTTAAAAGATGATATTGATGAGATATTATTTTTGGGAGACATATTAATAAGTTATGGGGATTTCTATAACAGGGCGCATACGCTGCTGCCACCTGGCTATTGTGAGGAGTGGTGGATTTCAGAATTTGAGAAAGCAATTGTTGATACGTTTGGAACTTTGGATATGGACAAGTTAGAGTTATTATTGGGAATTGAAAAAACGTTTCTGGAAAAATTATTCAAGGAACCTATAAGCACCAAATTAAGTGCAAAAAGAGCATTTACCATATCCAGAAAATTAAATGTGCCATTACATCCAAAATATACTTATCATTGGAATCTAATATCGACAGAAGAATTTCCTTATTTACTAAATCATATTTCAAATTCTAGATCTACATCGAATAACGGTATTGTGACAAAACTAGTTATTAAGTATGAAGATAATTTAAAATTAATTCTTGATAAATCAGGAATTCCACATTTAGTTGCAAATAAGGAGTTTATAGTTATAGAGAATGACGATGCATATACGATTTCTGAAATATTTAATTCAAAAAATGATGCAGAAGACAATACAACCAAAATAAAGCAGACAGAGAACGATCTCAATAATTCCCTTTCCCTTATAAATAATCTCTCTGATGTGAAAATAAGAGATAAATCCGGAGTGTTTGTAGGTGCAAGAATGGGCAGGCCAGAAAAAGCCAAAATGAGAAAATTAACCGGAAGCCCACATGTACTATTTCCAATAGGTGAAGAAGGCGGCAGATTAAGATCGTTCCAAAGTACTTTTGAGAGCAATAAAATAACTGCAGAATTTCCAATTTTTTATTGTGAGAAATGCGATAATAAGACTATTTTTAGCGTATGTGAAACATGCGACAGGAAAACAAGGAAAAAATATCATTGCAGCATCTGCGGCCTAATAAACGAGGAAAAATGCAAGCATGGCGATGCAGCCACATATACAAAACAAACTATAGATATAAAAAATCACTTTGATAAATATCTGAAAAAACTGAACATCAAAACATATCCAGACCTAATAAAAGGCGTTAGAGGCACTTCTAATAAAGACCACATACCTGAGCATTTCATAAAAGGGATTTTTAGGGCAAAATATGACCTTTGTGTTAATAAAGAAGGAACAACAAGGTATGATATGACTCAGTTGCCAATAACTCACTTTAAATCTAAAGAGATAGGGACATCTGTCGAAAGACTTAAGGAGCTAGGTTATGTAAAAGATGTTTTTGGCGCTGAACTTACAAATGACGATCAGATACTTGAACTTATGCCGCAAGATTTAATATTGCCTGCATGCAGCGAAAGCCCTGAGCTGGGAGCTAATGATATTCTTCTAAAATCCTCTTTTTTTATTGATGATTTGCTGAAAGAGTTCTATAAACTTGATAAATTCTATAACATGGAATCAGAAAAGGACATTCCTGGAGCGTTGGTTGCCGTTCTTGCTCCCCATACGTCTGCGGCTGTTGTGGGAAGGATTATAGGATTCTCAAGAACCCAAGGATTTTTAGCCAGTCCGATGTTTCATGCTGCGACTAGGCGCGATTGCGATGGAGACGAGGCATCAGTAACATTACTTATGGATGCCTTACTTAATTTCTCGAAACAATACCTTCCGGATAGAAGGGGTTCTACACAAGACGCCCCATTGGTATTGACATCCAAACTAGTGCCCGCAGAAGTAGATGATATGGTGTTTGATTTGGATATAGCTTGGAGATATCCTTTGGAATTTTATGAGGCTTGTATGGACTTTAAGGAGCCAAGAGAAGTAGAAATTGAGCAGTTAGGAAAAAGGCTAGACACAGAGAACCAATACCATAATTTTGGATTCACACACAATGTTTCTGATATAAATTCCGGGGTTACGTGTTCAGCCTACAAAGTAATACCTTCTATGGAAGATAAACTTAAGGGTCAAATGGAACTTGCAGATAAAATACGGGCTGTTGATGAATCTGATGTTGCCAGGTTAGTAATAGAGAAGCACCTTATTAGAGATATAAGGGGAAACTTAAGAAAATTCTCAATGCAGCAATTTAGATGCAGCACGTGCAATGAAAAATACAGAAGACCACCTTTAATAGGAAAATGCATAAAATGTGATGGGAAAATAATATTTACAATATCTGAAGGCTCTATAGTCAAATATCTTGAACCAGCTATATCTCTTGCAGATAAATATAATCTGCCTACTTATTTAAAGCAGAATCTGGAACTTACAAAAAGGGGGGTAGAAAGTTTGTTTGGCAAGGAAAAAGAAAAGCAGGAAGGTCTTGGTAAGTGGTTTGGCTAATAACTTTTTGTTTGACCTATAACTTTACCTTAGACTTTATGACATGCCTTGCACCGCAGGCAGTACATTTCAGAAAACTAAAATTACCTTCTTTCTCTATTTTTGTGTCTGGTTTGCCGCATTCATAGCAGAATACATAAGAATTAGCATATTGCTTTATCTTTTCATTAATTCTTGATGCAGGAACTTTTGTGCCCATTATTACGCTGCCAGATTTTTTTATTTCTCCAGGTGTTGCGAGCTCCCTTAATATGAACTTTAACACGTTTTCAGGGCCTCTGCCTAAAATACTTGTAATCTGTAAAAAATTGCTGATTACAGTACGGTTTCCCTGTATATGGCCGCGTACTTTGGGTATTTCAAATCTCTCTTTCTGAAAAACATGCTCCGGTAGTTCCTTTCTTACATTCTCTAAAAGTTTTTTATATTCTTCCATGTTCATAGGTATTTTTGATGGGTATTTAAAGTTAATTATTGATTACGCATATATTTACAAAAATATATAAATAAAGCATCCTCTGAACAAGATATGGTATTAGAATCTTTGCTTAACCCGTTAAAGGCAGAAAAAAGACCGTGGGAGATGTTTTTTTTGGGATTTGTATACTCTTCTATTGCAGTGATGTTATCTTTATGGATTTTTAAAGACCAGGCAAGCCTGATAATGGTGTTTCTTACTGTTATGGCATGTTTGCCCATCGTATATAATACGATGAAACTTGAGGAAACCAAAGATTTGGAAATACTTAAAGAAAGATTGCTTTTGAAAGAACATAACAAAGCAATTGTCTTTCTGATGTTCCTTTTTTTCGGCATAACATTATCATTTGTAGCATGGTATGTTTTTTTACCTTCAGACACATTGAACTTTGTTTTTGACAAGCAAATTTCTACAATACAATCAATTAATAATCAGGTATCTGGAAATGCTTATCAACAACTTTCAACATTTTTCAAGATATTTCTCAATAATATAAAGGTCTTAACATTTGCAGTTTTGTTTGCCTTTATTTATGGCGCGGGGGCAATTTTTATTCTGACATGGAATGCCAGTGTAATAGGAACAGCTATGGGCAATTTCATAAGGTCCAACTTAAGCCAGTATGCAGACTTATTGGGCTTTGATAAATTTGCAAGCTACTTTAATGTTGTGTCAATAGGGCTTCTTAGGTATGTTCTTCACGGAATCCCAGAGATACTTGCTTATTTTTATGGGGGGTTAGCCGGAGGAATAATCTCTGTTGCTATTGTAAATAAACATTACAAAGACGAAAGATTCTCACATATTCTTTTTGATGTTTCAGAGTTGTTGATTATATCAATAGCATTTCTACTGGTAGCAGCATTTATAGAAGTATATATTACTCCAATATTATTCTAGAACTTTTAATCTTCCTGGCTTAATCTCAAAAATATCTCCTTCTTTCAGAAGCATGTCAATTATTTTGTCTATGTCCTTTATGTTTTTTGATGGAATATCTTCAACGGAAACTCCATTGCCCTTGTCAAGCTCTTTTATTAGCTTAACAATTTCATTTGTTGAGTTAGTGGCAACAACTTCTTCAGCAGAATCTTCATTATTTGAAGCAATAATGTCATCATTTGGAGGGGGTTTGCTATTTACTATGCTTTCTTTTAATTCCAGTTTTCTAACTTTTGCCCAACCAGAATCTATTTTTTTTATAGTTTCAATGAGTATGTATTTTTCAGAAGAAAATTCTCTTGGCCTACCGATTATAAGCACAATATCACCTATAGCTAGGTTGTTTAGCGATACATTATTTTCAAAAACCCTGGCAGAAATCTTTCCAGTGCCATCATCTATTGCTAAAATCCCCTGGCTGTATTGAGACGATTTCTCTACTATAACTCCTATGATGTTAATCCTAGATATTTCCTGGCCGTCTACTTCAAGATAGTTCGGCTCAAATCCTTCAGTTTTAATATATTTAGAATCCAGTATAGCATTTGCCCTTATTTTATACGCAGTCTGCCTTTTCTGGAATTTTTCTACTTGTGGCAAGAAGCTAACACCCTAAACAAAGTAAGTCTGTGGGTTTTATATATTTTTTGTGGAAATAGGGCATATTATATTTTGCTTAAGAATCCTCTTCTAGGTTCAAATACTTCCCCTACACGCTTTAATTTCTCCAGAACTTCCTCAACTTTTTCTTCTGTAATGTCTTTGCTTTTTGCTTCCTCAATTATGTCATCAATTGGAATAGTTTTCCCCACTTTACTTTCCAAATCACTAATAATTTCTTTAACTATGCTGATATGGCTCCTTTGAGATGCTGAAATCCCCGTTGCAATACGGTCAATATCTATTTTTCCTGTTTCCTTGTCAAAACCAACTTCCATCAGGCAAAATTCAACAAGTTCAATGGCTCTTTTTGCATCCTGCTTTGTAGCTTTGCTACTTAACCTTAATCTTGCAGATGCTTCTGTTAGACGCACAAGGGCTTCTAATTGTCTTGCTGAGATAGGTATTGCTTTTATCCCTTCTTCTGCCCCCCCACTAGAACGCATTTTAAGATAGAAACTCTTTATTTCCTGCAGGGCTTCGTCTGTTATGGATGGAGAAATGTTCTGTTTCGCGTATGCAACATATTTTCTTAAAAATTCTGTAGGTATTTCTGGTTCATGAAGGTCAGGATTCTGATGCAATTTCAATATATGGCTTGCCATCTTTTCATCTTTACTCTCATCCGGCAAGTCCTTAATTGTAAAGATGAGGTCAAACCTGTTAATTAAAGTTGGAGGCATGTCTATCTGATCTGCAATTATTCCATATGGGTCAAAACGCCCAAACTTTGGATTTGCAGCTGCAAGTACTGTTGTTCTGGAGATTAAAGTTGCCTGTATGTTTGCTTTAGAGATGCTTACTGTTTGCTGTTCTAAGGCTTCGTGCATAGCAGCCCTGTCTTCTGGAACCATTTTATCCATTTCATCAATACAACATATGCCGTTAGATGCTAAAACCAATGCTCCGGCCTCTAAACTCCAACCTTTCAAAAATTCATCTTTTACAACACTTGCTGTTAAGCCAGCCCCTGAAACACCTCGGCCGGATACATACCTGCCTTTTGGAGCTATAGAGCCAATTCTTTTCAACATAGCGCTTTTTCCACTTCCCGGGTCACCAATAAGTAAAATATGGGTGTCCCCTCTGCTTACAACTTTGTCACTCCTTACCTTTCTTACGCCGCCTACGAGTTGCAGCAGCAATGCCTCTTTTACTTTCCCATAACCATAAATAGAAGGCGCTGTTGAATTGACAAGTTTTGAGTACAGTTCCGGATCTTTGGAAAGGTCAACTATTTCCTGCTCTTCTTCTGGAGTAATTTCTGCCTCATAAAAAGTTTCTTCAACTGCTTCATTATAGTTAGATTCTATCATGAGGTCAAATTTTGTTGACTTAGATCCGGTTTTTAATATTATGGGGACTTCTTTTATGATACCATTAATGCTTATTTTGCTTCCAGGATTTGTTTTTCTCTCACTTAATGGGCTGACTAAATCATCTTTAAGGAATATGTTGACTCTTTTTGGCTGTTCACCACCCTCTAAGCTTTCAGGAACTTCTTCCAATACTATACCTTGGGCATCAACCATCTCTTTGCTAATCATAATGAATTTTCCTTTTCTCCCGCAACCACATGTTGATGGCTCCCTAAATGATCCATTTAGCTGCAGAACATTGATTATATTTCCGCAGACAGGACATTCAAATTTAGCAGCAGTAACTTGAGGCCGTACATCAGATTTTTGCCTTACAATACCCTCGACATGCACAAATTTGTTAATGTGTTTGCTCCTTATATTCCTGATCATAGTATTCTGGCTAGCAGGCAGGTTTCTAAATCGCACTTTAAAACCAGTTATATCTTCTAAATCAAATTGCTCAATCGATAACTCTGCTGCCTTTATGGTATCTTCAGGATCCTCCAGCAGCTTATTGGCTAAATCAAGGTCAAACTTAGAAAGCTCTGCAAAATCAATAACAACAAATTTATTGTCTTTTCTTAAATTTTCAACTATTTGAGAATAGTAGTAAGACTCAATAAAATCCTGGAATCTTTTTATCTGCTCTGTTGCGTTTATTTTAACTAATTCCTGCATAAACATACCAACCCTTTTTTGATATAAATACCTTACGTGTGAATGTCCAGTGGTCTAAAGTAAAAAATAATGAAAATCAAAAGAAAAAAAATAATTAGGCCTTAACTTTCTTGAGATTTTCTATCAGCTTATCTAATGCCAAATGTACTTCTTCCTCGCTTTTAGTTCCTGTGCAAACTATCTTACCGTTACTGAATAACAAGAATGTTGCTTGTGGATTGGTCTTTGATGGTTGTAACTTGTAAACCAAACCTGGAAACTGCTCTGGCTCATACTCAACATTTTGGAGTTTTGTTGCAAGAACATTTAAGTTCAAATCCATACCAACACTGCCAGAAGCAACAATATTCTGGATTTTAATCTCTGGCTTTACTTTAATCTTAATGTTTATCTTTTCCAGGCTTTTGATTATCTTTTTTATGCTTTCCTGGACTTTATCAATTGTTCTGGCGCCTGTACAAACTACCTTCCCAGAGGAAAAGATTAAAGCAGATGTTTTAGGCTCTTTTATCCTAATAACAAGTCCTGGAAACTGCTCTGGATTATATTCGGTGTTACTTAATGTAGCAGCCATCTTTTCCAAAGGTATATCATGCTCCAATGAAGTAGATACCACTATGTTAACTATTTTTATGTCTCTAGAGACCTTTTTAGCCATTTTTACCCCCAAAACGTAAAATCTGTTTATAAAGGTTTAAAAATGGGGTTGTATTTAAATACTTTTGTCTTTAAATAGGGGGATTTTGATATGAATATTTAAGAAAATATACCTCCTTGGTTTCCGATGGAACTTTATATATAATACAAGGCAAATTCAAAAATCTAATAAAGATTATCAGCATAACTGGTTAAAATGATTGATATTGTAATACCTAATAATAATGAAGAAGAATTTATTTTAGTAGCTGAAAAACTAGGTTTCAAAGGCATATGTTTCCTTTACGAGTTTAATGATTATTCTGCTAAGCAGGAAAAATTTGTGAATAATGGGAAGAAAATTAAGATTTACAATGGAATTCTTGCAAATCACAAGGATATCCGCAAAATCAGCACCAAATTAAAAGGTGCAAATGTGTTTATTGCTGTTAAAAGCTCTAATAATGATAGAGAAATAATTGAAAAGTCAAGTGCAGACTTGATATTTTCTCTTGAAGAGAATACTAGAAGAGATTTTATTCATCAAAGAGCTTCTGGGTTAAATCATATTTTATGCAAACTGGCAAAAGAAAATAAGGTTATTGTAGGATTTTCACTTACGTCTATTCTGAATGCCGGGAATAAGCATGAAGTTTTAGGCAGAATAATGCAAAACATAAAAATCTGCAGGAAATTTAAGACAAAAACTATAGTTGGTTCTTTTACTGGAAAACCTTTTGAAATGAGAAGTGTGCATGATATAATGAGCTTATTTGGAATTTTGGGATTAAAGAGCTCTGTTTTTTTAAAAGAAGGGGATATAAAACAGAAAACATCTTAAAAACTTTCATTAAAAACAATATTTTTAAATAGTAAACTTCTTTTAGTGTTGACATACTTAGCCTTAGGCATATCTAAGGCTTATTTAAAAAAGAGGTGGGTATGGTTCAGAGAGAAGGTCAGATTAAGATTGCGTTTGTAGTGCTCTTAGCATTCACTTTGTCAATTTCTTTAACCTATGCAGTCTCTACTACACTTCTAAGTCCCGAGGATATTTTTGTTGATGATGACGGGTTTTTGGATTTGAGGGGAAAATGCACTCCAGAATATGATGGAACAACATCTTTCAAGATTATTAGTGGGGTTCTTTACTCTAATGTAGATGGCACCTGGAAAGCGGAAAATACAATAGTAACTACATCTGCAGCAAATGTTACTAACTACTTTAATTTTACAGATGTTTTGACAGGAATCACAGAAGACGAATATAAATGGAGTATTGAATGCAGCGAACAAAATGATACTGGAACAGAAATAAATAAAGAATTTGCTGCGAATAGAACTATAACAGTTGAATATGCAGAACCATCTGTTACAATAACATCTCCAGCAGACGGTACTAATGATATAGACGGACATGAAATTGATATTGTATGTTCTGCTAGTCCTGCTTCAGGATGGAGTATTACCAGTTTGAGTTTAATGACAAATATATCTGGAACTTTGGAAATTAATCAAACACATTCTTTGGAAAATCCTGCTGTAGATACTGAAGTTACAGTGGATTTTACAATAAATAAATTTGGAAATGAAAGTTTAATTGATGGAACAGAATTGTTGTTTGGATGCTCAGTCATCCAGATTAAGGAAAGTTTGGAGAACGGACCTTCTTTAGAAAAATTATCTGAGAATAGAATAGTGCATATAGACTATCCTACAGATATATGCAGCGGCGATGCTTGCGATGTAGACAATCAAAAATGGTGCGATAATGATGTTTGGAAATTAGAAGGTTATTGCGATAATTGTGGGAGCCAAGACAGCAGTTGTCCAAGCTGTACAGGAAATCCTTGTGATGTAGACAATCAAAAATGGTGCGAGGATGATATCTGGAAAAGCGGTACTCATTTACAATACTGCCAGCATTGCAGTTATGCGGATAATAGCTGTCCTGTTTGTGAGAGTGGTAAATGTGATGTAGACAATCAAAAATGGTGCGATAATGATACCTGGTCTGTTGTGGATTATTGCGGCAATTGCAGTAATGTGGATGCGTCTTGTGCTGAAACATGTCAGGATGGAACTTGCGACACAAAAAACAGAAAATGGTGTGATGGAGATGTGTGGGATGATACTAACTATTGCATCAACTGTGGCAATAAAGATAGCAGTTGTGCTTTTGAATGCTCAAATAACGCTTGCGACCCAAAAAACAGAAAATGGTGTAATGAATATTCATGGACTTTAGTTGATTATTGCAGTAATTGTATCAACAAAGATTTTTCTTGCGGGAACACTTGCCAAGATAACGCTTGCGATACAGTAGCTAATAAGTGGTGCGATGGAAGCTCGTGGTCAGATCTTAATTATTGCGACCATTGTCAGGATTCTGAATGTGCAGAATATATATGTGTCGATAATGCTTGCGATGTAAATGCTAAAAAATGGTGCGATAATGGAGCCTGGAGCAAGGTAGATTATTGTGTTAATTGTGGCGACAGAGATTCTTCATGTTTGGTTAATTGTCAACAAGGTATGTGTGATACAACCTTAAATAAACGATGCTCTGGCGGAATTTGGACATCTGATAATTATTGCGACTATTGCTCTTCAGGAGACAGTGATTGTACAATAACCTGTGCAGAAGGTGAATGTGATACAATCTCCAAGAAAGTATGCACAAATGGGCTGTGGGCTGAGGATGCATATTGCACTTTCTGCTTGTCTGAAGATGTAAGTTGTGGAGCGGACTGCCTGATTAATGAGGATAATTGCTGTTCAAGACTATCAGATGATGTTTGTGATCCTGACTGTGCAGTAAATTTAGACGCTGATTGTGATAATTGCACTTCTTCAGGAGACAGCTGCTGTTTTCCTAAGGACGATAATGATTGCGATTCCGATTGTGCGTCTGGTTTAGACCCTGATTGTATAGATATCGAATGTAAAGTTTCTGGAACATGCGAAATAGGAGTAAATTGCACAGCAAATTCAGAATGCCTTAGCAGTATTTGCTTAAACAATAAATGTTCAGAAGATAAGTGCAATAATAGCATAAGAAATGTCAATGAAACTGATGTAGATTGTGGTGGCAGTGTATGCGGGAAATGTGTGGATGACAAAAGATGCAAGGCAAATTCTGATTGCGTATCCGGGCTATGTTCTTTAGGCAGGTGCATGAGAAAAAATGTATGCACTAACCGGGTTTTAGATGGTGATGAAACTGATGTAGATTGTGGAGGAACATGCTCAACTAAATGCAGTAGAGGTCTGGATTGTGAAATTGATAATGACTGCAAGTCAAGTCTTAAATGCATTTCAAAATTATGTGCAGAAGAAGACTCTGTTGCGAGTACGCCATCTGCGGAAGAAGATCATGATGAAGATGGAATTTCAGATGAATGGGAGATGCAATATGGATTAGACCCATCTGACCCATCTGATGCTGAACTGGACTTTGATGAAGACGGGCTAACTAATCTGCAGGAATTTACTTATGGCTCAAATCCCAATAATGCTGATAGTGACCAAGATAGTTTTGCTGATAAAGAAGAGATAAAAGTTGATACAGACCCATCAGATTCTGTAAGCAAGCCCGGAGGAATTGGAGGATTATTGATATGGGTAGTTGTCCTTGTAATTTTTGGAGCGGCAGGAAGTTATGGATATCATTATCATAAAGATTTTTTCATTAGACTTTTGAATAAACAAAAAACATCAGAACCTCTTTTTACTCCTGGGCCTATACCTAAAGTACAACCCAAACCGCAAAAACCCGCACTAAGGAAAAATTCGGAAAAAGCAAGAATAGGAGAGGTTGTAACGAAAAGAAGAGAGAAAAAACGAGGAGAAAGAGAAAAGTTTTTTGAAATTTTCGGCAAAAAAAAGATAGTAAAGAAAGCAAAACCATTAGTTTCTGTTAGAAAAAGCAAGATTAAGAAAATTATAATCAAGGAACCAAAAAAAGATGATGTTTTTACTAAACTGGAATTGATATCAAAGAAAGAAGAAGAGAAGAGGAAATCAAAATAGCTTTGATAAGCGGGTAAATTATTAGGTTAAACCCAAATCAACGAAAACCAATAGACGAACTAGATAGGTTTTCTGGATGTTTGGAAATTTTCAATTTCCAAAACCTTTATATATAACTTATTGCATAAGAACAGTATCAGAATAAAGAGGCATATTCATGAATAAGAAATCACAAGGACTTTCTGTTAATCTCATTATAATAGTTGCTATAGCATTAGTTATTCTTGTTGTAGTGATTGCCATATTTACTGGCAAGATGGGAGACTGGGTTGGTCAGACACAAGAAGCAAATACCTGCAGAAGCGCATGTGAGGGTATTGGACAGACTAAAGGAACAGATTCTGATACTGCTTCTGAATGTTCAGGCAAATCCCTACCAGGAACTTATAGTGATGTACTTACTGATAAATTCTGTTGCTGCACCTAATAAATTACATTTAAATTAAAACAAATTTCACAAAATTTATATACAAGCAGGTCAATAAAACAAACAGATGTTAAAAAACAAAAAATCTCAGGGATTGTCTATTACAACAATTATATTAGCTGTAATTGGTCTTATGATTCTAGTTGTTATTATCGCTTTACTTACCGGAAGACTAGGAGGATTTAGCAAAGGAGTAGTAGAGTCTGGTGATTGTAGTTCAGCCTGCCAGGCTGCGGGTTATGATGGTGGAAGTACAGGCGACGGTAACCAAGGAATATTAGATAGTGAAGGGAACGAATGTCTTTGCGCAAATGAAGATACATCTGGCACTTAAGATTCAAAACAAATATTTTTTCTAATTTTATAAAGATTTAAATACTA